>DASYUP010000639.1:0-2518 GCA_036001185.1 Thermoanaerobaculia bacterium | reverse complement strand
GGTGGCGCCGCCGGCGGCGGCCACCGACGTCTTCGTGCTCCCCGAGCTGGCGCCGCTGCGGCGCCTCGCGGCGATGACCAACGGCGACATCCTGCGGGTGCCCGAGCAGCTGCCACCGGTGCTCGCCGCGCTGGGCGAGCGGCGGCGGCTCTGGTACCGCACGACGCCGTTCGCCGCCGGCGAGAGTCGCAAGATCGAGGTGTGGGGGCGGGACCGCCGGGCCGGCGCGCCGGCCTGGGTGGGGGCGCCGCCGCCACCGTGAGCATCCCCCCGACCTGACGGCACCGCCGCCACCGGCAACAAAAGGCCCGCTTCCCGCGTAGGTGTGGCTATACTCGCCGGCTCCACGGCGGCCGAACCTGGCGCCCAGGCAGGCGAATCACCAACGATGAGCGTGGGCGATTCCGATACGGAGCCCGTGTGGCTCGACGGCGAGCTCGCCCGCGTCGGTCCCTACGCGCTGGGACCGCGGCTGGGGGCGGGCGGCGCCGGCACCGTCTATCTCGCCACCCTCGAGGAAGACCGTCCCTGGGGCGCCGCCGGCACTCGCGTCGCCCTCAAGCTCCTGCACCCCGGCCGGCGACTGGTGCCGCGGGCCCTCGAGCGGCTGCGCCGCGAGGCGCTGGTGGGGATGCGGGTGCATCACGCGGCGGTGGTGCGCACGCACGAGATCGGCGTGCACCAGCACGGCGTCCACGAGCTGCACTACCTGGTGCTGGAGTACGTGGAAGGCACGACGCTGAGCGCGCTGATCCAGGGCTACGGCACCGTGCCCGAGCCGCTGCTGCGCGATCTCGGGCTGCAGATCGCCCTCGGGCTGCAGGCCATCCACGCCGCCGGCGCCCTGCACCGCGACCTCAAGCCCACCAACGTGATGATCACGCCCGACCATCACGTCAAGCTGATGGACCTCGGCCTCACCCACCTGCTCGACGAGGACGTGCGGCTCACCGCCAGCGGCATGTTCCTCGGCACCATCGAATACGCCGCACCCGAGCAAGTGCAAGGCGATGACCCCACCACGGCGACCGATCTCTACGGGCTTGGCGTGGTGCTGTACGAGGCGGCGACCGGCCGCAACCCCTTCGCCGGCGGCCACCACCTGGCGGTGCTGCAACGCCACCTGACGCTGGTGCCGCGACGCGCCGGCGACCTCAACCCGGAGCTCTCGCCCTTCCTCGAAGAGCTGCTCGCCACCTTGCTGCACAAGGAGCCGGCGCAACGGTTCTCGTCGGCGGGCGAGGTCGCCGAGCTGCTCGAGCGTGGCGAGAGCACGCCCTGGTGGCGGCGCCGCGAGGCGCAGCTCGAACGCGGTGGTGAGGGACTGCTGCCGCGGCGGCTCCGCGGCGAGGGCGGCAGCGCGTTCGTCGGCCGCGAGCCCGAGCTCGAGCAGCTCCGTGCGCTGTGGCGCGACGCGCGCGCCGGTCGCGGTCGCGCGCTGTTGCTCGAGGGCGAGGGGGGCGTCGGCAAGACGCGGCTGCTGGAAGAGCTGCTGCGCGGCCTGGAGATCGAGCGCGAGCAGGTGCACCTGCTCTACGGCGCCTTCGCGCCCGGGGCGGTCGGCGTCGCCGCCGGTGCGCTGTCGCAGGCCTTGCTCGAGCGCTACGGCGCCGCGGCACTGGAGGCCGAGCTGGTGCGGCGGCTGCCGGCGATGGCACCCATCATGCCGCAGGTCGCCGCCGTCATCACCGGCTCGGCAACCGCCCTACCCCAGCCGCTGCCGCTCGAGACGTTGCACGCCGTGTTCAGCCAGCTCGCCGCCGCCTTCGCCGAGCAGCGGCCGACGTTGTGGATCGTCGAGGACCTGCATCACACGACGGTTGACAACCGCAGCTACTTCCTGGCCCTGGCGCGCATGGCGCGCGAGCGCCGGATGCTGATCGTCGGCACCGCCCGCGAAGGACTGCCCGCCGGCGAGCTCGAGCAGCTGACGCGGCTGGAGCACGCCCGCCACCTGAAGCTGGGGCGGCTGCAGCCGGAGGACGTCGTGCGGCTGGTGCAACGTGAGGTGCCGTCGCGCAGCTACGCCGAGGAGCTGGGCGCCCGCATCGCCGCCAAGTGCGACGGCAACCCCTACTTCGCCCTCGAGCTGGTGCGCGAGCTGCGGGCCCGCGGACAGCTCACCCCCACCCACCCCAGCACCGGCTTCCACAGCCACTCGCTGGAGATGCCGTCGACGGTCCGCGAGCTGCTGCTGGCGCGCCTCGCCGACTTCGGCCGCGAGGAGCGTGGGGTTCTCGACCTCGCTGCCGTGGAAGGGTTCGAGTTCGACCCCGACCTGCTGGCGCGGGTGCGCCAGGAGCGGCGACTGCACGTGCTCGAGACACTCGCCGACATCGAGCGTCGCCACCGATAGGTACGCGCCACCGGTCGCGGCTTCCGCTTCGACCACCAGCTGCTGCAGGAAGCCCTCTACGGCACCCTGGCCCCGGCCCTGCGCAGCGAGTACCACGCGCTGCTCGCCGACGCCTACGCCGCGCGTCTCACCGAGGGCCGTGGTACCGCGCCGGCACCAGGG
>DASYUP010000638.1:0-4156 GCA_036001185.1 Thermoanaerobaculia bacterium | reverse complement strand
CCGGGCCGCGGCCGCTGATCGGCATCACCACCTATGGGCGCTTGCAGGATGGGAAGTACCGGCTGCCAGCGGCCTACGTCGACGCCGTGCGCCGCGCCGGTGGGGTGCCGGTGCTGCTGCCACCGGGCGACGCGCGGGTCGACGAGCTGCTGGAGCGCCTCGACGGCGTCGTGCTCGCCGGTGGCGGCGACGTCGACCCGGCGCTCTACGGCGGCGAGGCGCATCCCGCCATCGACCGGGTGGATCCCGAACGCGACGCCTTCGAGATCGCCCTCGTGCGGGCGCTGGTCGCCGAGCGGGTGCCGGCGCTCTCCATCTGCCGTGGCTGCCAGGTGGTGAACGTCGCCCTCGGTGGCACGCTGCACGAGCACCTGCCCGACGTCGTCGGCGAGGGACTGGCGCATCGCAGCGGCGATGCCGAGCCGGAAGCACGGCACGCGGTCGCCGTGGAGCCGCAGTCCCGCCTGGCGGCGGTGATGGCGACCACCCAGCCGCGACCGGTGTCGTCGCACCACCAGGCGCCCGACCGGGTGGCGCCGCGGCTGGTGGTGACGGCGCGCGCCGCCGACGGCACCATCGAGGCCCTCGAGCTGCCGCAGCACCCATGGATGGTGGCGGTGCAGTGGCACCCGGAGATGTCGGCGGCCGAAGATGCCGACCAGCAGCGGATCTTCGACGCGTTGGTGGCCGCCGCCGCCGAGCGGCGGGCGAGCCGGCGCCCGGGGAGTCGCCCATGAGGCTCGAGGGAAAGGTGGCGCTGATCACCGGCGCCGGCAGCGGCATCGGCCGCGAGTCGGCGCTGCTCTTCGCCCGCGAAGGCGCGGCCGTAGTGGTGGTCGACGTCACCGACGCCGCCGGCGAGGAGACGGTGGCGATGGTGCGCGAGGCGAGGGGCCGGGCGCTGTACGTGCACGCCGACGTCTCCAAGGACGCCGACTGCGCGGCGATGGTGGCCACCGCCGAGGAGGGGTTCGGCCGCCTCGACGTGCTGTTCAACAACGCCGGCATCATGCACGGCCGCGACGACGACGCCGTCGCCACCGACGAGGAGGTCTGGGACCTCACCATGGCGATCAACGCCAAGGGGGTCTTCCTCGGCTGCAAGCACGGCGTGCCGGCTCTGCGGCGTGCCGGCGGCGGCGCCATCATCAACACCGCCTCCTTCGTCGCCGTCCTCGGCGCCGCCACACCGCAGGTGGCCTACACCGCCAGCAAGGGGGCCGTGCTGGCGATGACCCGCGAGCTGGCCGTCGTCCACGCGCGCGAGGGGATCCGCGTCAACGCCCTCTGCCCCGGGCCGCTGCAGACCAAGCTGCTGATGGACTTCCTCGACACCGAGGAGAAGAAGCAGCGGCGGCTGGTGCACGTGCCGATGGGCCGCTTCGGCCTCGCTCGCGAGATGGCGCAGGCGGCCCTCTTCCTCGCCTCGGACGAGTCCTCCTACATGACCGGCGCCACCTTCCTCGTCGACGGCGGCATCACCGCCGCCTACGTCACCCCGGAGTAACCCATGCTCGATGCCGAGCCGGTGACTTTCGAAGGGCTGCTGGTGGCGGGCACGCGGCTGCCCGCCGCCGACGGTCGCCAGGCCCCGGTGCACGATCCCGCGAGCGGCCTGTTGCTGGCGCGCGTGGCGCAGGCGCAGCCGGAAGATGCCGACCGCGCGGTGCAGGCGGCGCACGCCGCCTTCGACCCGCGCGGCCCATGGCGGCGGCTGAGCGCGCGCGAGCGCGGCCGGCTGCTGCGGCGGATCGCCGACGGCCTGCGTGACAGGCAGGAGCACTTCGCTGCCCTCGAGTCGCGCAACGCCGGCAAGCCGATTGCCGCCGCGCGCGGCGAGGTCGCCGCCGCCGCCACCTGCTTCGAGTACTACTCCGGCGCCGCCGACAAGCTCGGCGGCCAGACACTACCGGTGGCGGCGCGCGGCACCGGCCTCACCTTCCGCGAGCCGCTGGGCGTCTGCGCGCTGATCACGCCCTGGAACTTCCCGCTGCTCATCGCCAGCTGGAAGATCGCACCTGCCCTGGCGATGGCCAATACGGTGGTGATCAAGCCGGCCGACCTCACTCCCCTCACCACCCTCGAGCTCGGCGAGCTGGCCCTCGCCTGCGGCCTGCCGCCGGGGGTGCTCAACGTGCTCCCCGGCGAGGGGACGGTGGCGGGCCGGCAGCTGGTGCGCCATCCGCTGGTGCGCAAGGTGTCGTTCACCGGTTCGACGGCGGTCGGCAGCGAGGTGATGCGCGACGCCGCCGACGGCATCAAGCGGGTCTCCCTCGAGCTGGGTGGCAAGTCGGCCAGCCTGGTCTTCGCCGACGCCGACCTCGAGGCCTGCGTCGCCTCCTCGCTGTGGGCGGTCTACGACAACGCCGGTCAGGATTGCTGCGCCCGCAGCCGGGTGCTGGTCGAGCGTCCGCTGTTCGACGAGTTCGTGGCGCGCTTCGTTGCGCGGGCGCGGGCCATCCGCCTCGGCGACCCGGCCGACGAGCGCACCGAGATGGGTCCGCTGATCTCGGCCGCGCAGCGCGAGCGAGTGCGCGGCTACCTGGCCGCTGGCGAGCAAGAGGGAGCGCGACGCCTGTGTGGCGGCGAGGTCCCCGCCGACGGCGCCCTGGCGGGCGGCCACTTCCTCACGCCCGCCGTCTACGTCGACGTCACGCCCGCCATGAGCATCATGCGCGAAGAGGTGTTCGGCCCGCTGGTCTGCATCGCCACCTTCGACGGCGAGGACGAGGCGGTGCGCATCGCCAACGACAGCGACTACGGCCTCTCGGGCTCGCTGTGGACGCGCGACGTCGCCCGTGCCCTGCGGGTGGCGCGGGCGCTCGACACCGGCATGCTGTCGATCAACAGCTCTTCCAGCGTCCACATCGAGATGCCCTTCGGCGGCGTCAAGCGGAGCGGCCTCGGCCGCGAGCAGGGGATGGTCGCCCTCGAGGCCTACAGCGAGTGGAAGTCGGTGTTCATCGCCGGCGACTGAGATGGATCCGCCGTCGCGCCCTGGTGCCGCGCTCGCCCACGAGCTGATGCGGGCCTTCGCGCGCGACACCGGCCTGGTCGGAGAGGGACCGCCGCGGCGCTACCTGTGGACCGACGCCTTCGCCGTCTGCAACTTCCTCGGCGAGCACCGGGAGCTGGGGGACCCCGAAGCGCTGGCGCTGCGGCTCGTCGACCAGGTGCACGAGGTCCTCGGGCGCCACCGGGCGGACGACTCGCGCCGCGGCTGGATCAGCGGCCTGCCGGCCGCCGCCGCCGAGCAGCACCCCACCCGCGGCGGCCTCCGCATTGGCAAGGAGCTGCCTGAGCGGGGGCCGGAGGAGCCGCTCGAGCCGCGCCTCGAATGGGACCGCGACGGCCAGTACTTCCACTACCTGACCCGGTGGATGCACGCACTGCGTCGGGTCGCCGAGGAGAACGGCGCGCCGCGCTACCTGCGCTGGGCGCGCGAGCTGGCCGTTGCTGCCCACTCCGGCTTCGTCTCCGCGCCGCCCGCCGGCGGCCGGCCGCGCATGCGGTGGAAGATGAGCATCGACCTGTCGCGGGCGCTGGTGCCGTCCATGGGCCATCACGATCCGCTGGACGCGCTGGTGACCTACCTCGAGCTGCAAACGAGCGCGCCGGCGGCGGGCCACGAGGAGAGCGGGCCTGACCTGACGGCGGCGATCGCCGACGCCGAGGCCATGTGCGGCGCCGCCGACTGGGCCACCGAGGATCCGCTGGGCATCGGCGGCCTGCTCATCGACTCGGCCTTGCTGGCTCGACTGGTGGTGCGGCGCGGCGCCGCCCAGCGGCCGCTGCTGCGCCGGCTGCTTGCCGACGCCCTGAGCAGCCTGCAGGCCTTCGCCGCCGCCGATCCGCTGCGGCCGCCGCGCGAGCACCGGCTGGCCTTCCGTGAGCTCGGCCTGGCGATCGGGCTCCATGCGGTGGCCTGGACCGCCCCGCTCGCCGCCGCCGACCCCGAGATCGGGGCGGCCGTGGAGCGCCTGCATCCCTGGTTCCCTTTGGCCGGCCGCATCGAGGCCGCCTGGATCGACCCGGCCGCTCGTCACTCTCCCGCCTGGCAGGCCCACCGCGATATCAACAGCGTCATGCTGGCCACCAGTCTGGCCCCCGCCGGCTTCCTCGGCCAGGCGTAGAGTCGCCGCAACCTCCGGCCCCT
>DASYUP010000637.1:0-3825 GCA_036001185.1 Thermoanaerobaculia bacterium | reverse complement strand
CCCTGGTGGCCAGGGTGGTGGGCGACTACACCGTCCCCGACCTCGCCTTCGACGACCGCGACGCCGCCCGCGAGAGCATGAACAAGCTGGCGTCGGTGCCCAGCGTGCGTTCGGCGCTGCTCTTCGACAACCACGGCAAGCTGTTCGCCTCGTGGGGTGCGCCGGTGCGCCAGCTGCCGCGGCTCGATCGCGTGCCGGCGGTGGTCTTCGCCCCGCCCGGGCTGCACGTCAGCGAGCCGATCGTCTACAAGGGCGACCGCTACGGCACCATCTATCTGCTCGTCTCCACCGCCGAGGTGAAGCGCCAGATCGATCGCGACGTCGGCGTGCTGATCGCCGTCCTGCTGCTCACCCTCGCTCTCGCCCTCGCCGTCGCCTATCGCCTGCAGCGGGTGATCTCCGAGCCCATCCTCGAGCTGGCCCGCACCACCCGCCTCGTCACTCTCACCGGCGACACCTCGCTGCGCGTCGTCAAGCGGGCCGAGGACGAGATCGGCACCCTCTACGACGGGTTCAACGACATGCTCGAACGCATCCAGGAGCGCGAGCGCGAGCGCGACGCCGCCGAGCACCGCACGCAGGAGAAGACGCGCTTCCTCGCCAACATGAGCCACGAGCTGCGCACGCCGCTGAACTCCATCATCGGCTTCTCCGAGATTCTGCTCTCGCGCGGCGAGAACCTGCAGCCGCGGGAGCGCAAGTTCCTCGCCAACATCCACACCTCGGGCAAGCACCTGCTGACCATCATCAACGACATCCTCGACCTCTCGAAGGTGGAGGCCGGGCGCATGCAGCTGCAGCCCGAGGCGGTGTCGGTGCCGGGGCTGCTCGACGGCGTCTGCACGGTGATGAAGGGGATCGCCGACCGCGAGGGCATCGCCTTCGACGTCGAGGTCGCGCCAGGCGTGCCGTGGATCTGGGCCGACCCGGTGAAGGTCAAGCAGATCCTCTACAACCTGCTCTCCAACGCGGTGAAGTTCTCGCCCCCGGGCTCGCGGGTGCGCATCGGCGTGCGCGAGATCGACCGCGACAGCTCGCCGCTCGGCGAGGCCACCCTCGAGGTGTCGGTGTGCGACCAGGGGATCGGCATCGACCCCGACCACCACCGGCGCATCTTCGACCCCTTCCAGCAGGTGGACTCCACGGCCGGCCGGCGCTTCGGCGGCACCGGCCTCGGCCTCGCCCTGGTCAAGACCTTCGCCGAGATGCACGGCGGCCTGGTGCTCGTCGATTCGGCGCTGCAACGCGGCAGCGACTTCCGCGTCCTGCTGCCGGTGCACGCCGCCCGCGTGAAGCGTGACGCCGCGACGCTGCCGCAGCCGGTGCTGGTGGTGGAGGACGATCGCGCCGTCTACGAGCGCCTGGCGCCGCTGCTCGAGGCGGCGGGCTTCGCCCCGGTGCTGGCCATGAGCGGCGACTCGGCGCTGGCGCTGGCGCGCTCGGTGGCGCCGGCGGCGGTGATCCTCGACCTCGTGCTGCCGGGGATGGTCGACGGCTGGGAGGTGCTGAAGAGCCTCAAGGGCGAGCCGGCCACCGCCCACATCCCCATCGTCATCTACTCGCGGCAGGAGAACCGCGAGCTGGGGCTGGCCCTCGGCGCCGACGACTACTTCCTCAAGCCGATGGACATGACGCGCCTGGTCGAGCGGGTGAGCGCGCTGGCCGCCGCCGGGCGCGATGCGCGCAAGGCCGTGCTGCTGGTCGACGACGATCGCTCCGTGCATCAGTTGCTCGAGCCCGGGCTGGTAGCCGAGGGGTACGAGCTGGTACACGCCTACTCCACCGAGGAGGGCCTCGCCAAGGCACGCGCCAACCCGCCGGCGCTGGTGGTGGTCGACCTGTTGATGGACCAGACGCAAGGGCTGTCGCTGGCGCTCGAGCTGCGGGCGCGGCCGGAGACCGCCGCCGTCCCCATCGTGCTGCTCGCCGGCCACGACCCCAGCGAGGAGGAGCGCCTGCTGTTGCGGAGGAAGGCGCTCACCGTCCTGGGGCCGGAGCCGCGCGACGCGCTGCCGACGGCGGTGCGACGGCTGCTGGCGGCCGCCGGGCGAAGCGGCGGCAACGAACAACCGACGCCGGTGGCGTAGACGGCACCGCACCACGGGCGGCGACAAGCCCCGCCACTACACCAGAAAGAGGCATCACTCCGGGACTCCTCCGGCGTAGGGACGGGGCTTGTCCCCGCCCGTCTGGCTCTCCCTCCCCCGCACCCCTTGACCCTCACGCTACGTCAGGCTGTACGGTAGCTCCCGTGACGCGAGAAGCAACCAACCACCTGCGGGTCGGCGAGCTGGCGAAGCGGACCGGGCTGACGGTGCGCGCCCTCCACCACTACGACGCGCTCGGCATCCTGTCGCCGCGGCGTCGCAGCGCAGCCGGCTACCGGCTCTACGGAGAGGACGACGTGGCCCGACTGCTGCAGGCCCTGCTGCTGCGGCGGCTGGGGCTGTCGCTGCCGGAGGTCCGCGCCTGCCTCGACGACCCGCGGCGCTCGCTGCCGGCGGCCTTGCGTGCGCAGGCCACCCGGCTGCGGCAGCAGATCGCGCACGAGCAGCGGCTCCTCACCCGGCTCGACTCGCTGGCGAGCAGCTTCGAGAACGGGCGCGGAGCCGCCACCGATGACCTGCTACAGACCCTGGAGATGCTGACCATGTTCGAGAAGTACCTCGATGACGAGCAGCGCGCCGCCCTGGCGGCGCGCGGAGAGTCCCTCGGCGCTGAGCACATCGCCGCCGTCGAGGCGGAATGGCCGCGCCTCATCGCCGCCGTGCGATCGGCGATGGAGCGCGGCGTTGACCCCGCGGCGCCCGAGCTGGTGCCACTGATGCAGCGCTGGGGCGAGCTGGTGCGCCAGTTCACCGGCGGCGATCCCGCCATCGCCAGCGGCGTGCGGCGGATGTACGCCAACGAGCCGGCGGTGCGCCAGCGAACCGGCCTCGACGAGGGGATCATGGAGTACGTGGCGCGGGCGATGGCGGCGGGCAAGAGCACCGGCTAGCTCAGCTACTCCCTGCCGGGAAACCCGCCATCGCGAGCGCAGCGAAGCGATCTCGACGCCGCGGCGTCGAGATTGCTTCGTCGCTGCGCTCCTCGCAATGACGAGGTCGAGACGGTCGTGACGTCGAGTATCGTCTCCGGCCATGGCGCGGCCGCGCTTTTCCAACGTCTTCGGCGGCGGTCGCCATGACCGCCTCGAGGAGCGGCGCGAGGACGCGGCCTTTCTCGCCGCGGCTCTGCCGCATGCCCGCGTGCTGCTGGTCGCCGGCGAACAGGTGGCGGTGGTCGAGGGAGCCCCGCCGCGGGCGCTCCATCTGGCGACGTCCGAGCTCGCCGCCCTCGCGCCCGGGCTCGCCGCCCCGCTGGAATCGGCCCGCCTCTGGCTGCTCGGCGAGCACGAGGGCAGCGTCTTCTTCGGGGCCGAGGCCCCCGACGCCGCCGCGCTCGCCGCCGTAGCGGCGGCCCGCGGCGCCACCGTCGCGCCGCTGAAGACGGTGGCGGCGCTGCTCCCCGAGGGAGAGGCGGCGCTGCTCGCCCACTTGCGCGGCCTCGCCGCGTGGCACGCCAGCAGCCGGTACTGCGGCACCTGCGGCGCGCCAACCGCTGCTACCCATGCCGGCCACCAGCGGCGCTGCACTGCCAGCGGCTGCGGCGCGGTGCTCTTCCCGCGCACCGACGTGGCGGTGATCGCCATCGTCAGCCGCGGCGACCGCGCGCTGCTGGTGCGCCAGCCCGGGTGGCGCCCCCAGCACTTCGCCACCATCGCCGGCTTCCTCGAGCCCGGCGAGGGGCTCGAGGGGTGCCTCGCCCGCGAGGTGCGCGAGGAGG
>DASYUP010000636.1:0-8568 GCA_036001185.1 Thermoanaerobaculia bacterium | reverse complement strand
CGCCCGCCTCTTCGCGCTGCTCGGCCCGGGGCGTACCGGCGCGCCGCGGGCCACCGATGGCCACCGGCCGGAGCGCTGCGCCCTCGCCCCCTTCGATCCGCCGCCGCCGCCGCTCGTGCACTCCCCCGCTCCGCCCGCTCGCGGCCTGCTCGCCGTGCGCGTGCTGCGTCCACCGGTGCCGCTCGAGGTGCTGGTCGACGAGGGCAGCGACGGCGTCGCCCGCCCGGCGCGGGTCGGTCCCACGGCGGCGGAGCCGGAGGGGGAAGACGCCGGTGCCGGGCGGCGCGTCGTCGCCGTCGCGGCGCCGGGCGCCGCCGCCGACCGGCGGGGTGGCAAGCGGCGGCCGCGCATCGCCGGTCGCGTGCGGGTGGCCTCGGGGCCCTGGTCGCTCGAGGAGGGGTGGTGGGTGGCGGAGACCGTCGAGCGCGAGTACTGGGACGTCGAGCTCGAGGGGGGTGGCGTCTACCGGCTGTTCCGCGATCCGCAGCAGCAGAGCTGGTTCGCCGACGGCGTGTACGACTGAGCCCAGAGCGCGCACGACCGTGCGCGCGGCGGGCTCAGCGCCGAGGAGCGTAGCGACGAGGGGCCTCGACGGCCGATTCCTTCACCGGCTCTGCAGCTGCTGCCGGCGGCCGCGGCTGGCCGCCATCAGCGCCGTACCCCTAGCCGGTCTGCTCGCCGGCCGCCCACTCCTCGTCGCCCTCGCTCGCCGCCTCGCTCTCGTCGCTCACCGGGCGCAGGCGTGCGCGGGCCTCCAGCTGCTCGAGCAGGCGCTCGGCGCGGGCGAAGTCCTCCTCGTCGTCGAGCCAGACGGCGGGCAGCGTCTCCTCGGTCATCGGCACGCTCCCCCGCAGGGACCAGAGGTGCTCGCCGCGCACCGCAGCGGCGATCCCGGCCGACTCCAGGAACGCCTTGACGAACTGGGCGTCGACGGGGGTTTTCGCCACGTAGATGCGCTTCATCAATGGACAGATTCTACGCTGCACGCGGACTAAACGTGGCGACCCGGCGCTGGTAGTGCTCCTAGATCCACTCGCGGATGTACTTCTCCTTCGCCAGCCGCCAGGCCACCACCAGGAAGGCGGTGAGCGGAATGGCGAGGATCATCCCCAGGATGCCGCCGAAGGCGGTGCCCCAGAAGAAGACGGCGACGATCACCGCCACCGGGTGCAGCCCAGTGCGGCCGCCCATGATGCGCGGCGTCAGCACGTAGCCCTCGAAGAGGTGGATGGCGGCGAACACCGCCAGCACCGATGCCACCAGCCACCAGCCGCCGCCGTCCTGGAAGAACGCCAGCGGCAGCGCGACGCTCATGACGATGATGCTGCCGAGGTAGGGCACCAGGTTGAGGAAGCCGAGGCAGAGACCGAGGATGAAGCCGTAGCGCAGGCCGAGCAGGCTGAAGGCGGTGGCGTAGAGCACCGCCTGGATGCCGGCGATGATCAGCTGGCCGCGGAAGAAGGTCACCACCAGCCGCACGAACTCGGTGCCGAGGAAGACGACGTCGCGGCGTGTCTGCGGCTTGAGGAACGGCAACACGTGCGACTCCCAGTCGCGGAAGGTGGCGCGGTCGGCGAGCAGGAAGAAGACGAAGTACACCGGCAGCACCGCCCAGGTGACCAGCAGGCCGAGCCAGTGCAGCACCAGGGCGCCGGCCGACCAGGCCTTGCTACCCACCGCGCCCAGGCTCGCCGCCATGGCGCCCGCCTGGTTGGTCGCCGCCTCGCGGATCTTCTGGCCGAGCGGGTTCTCCTGCAGGAAGCGCTGCACCTGCGGCCAGCGCCGCTGGCCGAGCAGCACCATCTGGTCCCACCAGGCGGGGACGCGATGCACCAGGTCGCTCACCTGGTCCACCACCAGGGCGCCGAAGAACCAGAAGAAACCGGCCAGCGGCAGCAGCAGGGTGAGCACGACGACGATCACTGCCACGCCGCTGGGCAGGCGCAGGCGGTGCCGCAGCCACTCGAAGTAGGGGTTGAGCACCAGGGCGAAGATGCCGGCCACCGCCAGCGGCAGGAAGACGTGCGAGTAGCTGCGCAGGAACTGGGCGATGAGCCGGCCGAGCGCGCCGAGCGCCGCCACCACCACGAAGATGGCGAGCACGGTGATGGCCGAGCGCACCGCCTTGCGCTGGTTGTCGCTGAGGCCGACGCCCAGCCCCCACTTGTCGCGCGCCGCGTGGTGCGGTGGCGCTGGCGCCTGCTCGGCGATCGCCGCCTCCTCGGCGGCGTCGACGTGCGGCTCGGCAAGGCCTGCGCGCTCCGCCTCGGGGTTGCCGCGCCGCCGCGTCACCGCTCAGTGCCCCTTCGCCGGTCGCGCCGGCCGCACCCGCGGCGCCTGCATGACGGTGAGCAAGTCGGGCTGGTCGTTGCGCACCAGGTGCGGATAGCGGGCGCCGCCGTGGTAGTCGAGGCGGAAGCTGCGGAAGGCTTCACCCGACTGCAATAGCAGCTCGATGGGGGCCTGCCGCTGCGGCGAGGCGGCGACCGCCTCCGCCAGTCGGTCGTCGCTGTAGGCGAGGCCGTCGATGGCGAGCAGCTTGGCGCCCGGTGCCACGCCTGCCTGGTCGGCGGGCGAGCCTACCCGCACGTCGGTGATCATCCCCGTCTTGTCGACGTTGAAGCCCAGCGAGTAGCTGACGTCGACGCTGTCGTCGATCTTCTCGCGATCGGTCAGGGCGGCGTTGGGCTTGTCGTCGAAGACCAGCTTCCACCCCGCCGCCTCGAGCCCGGACAGCGGTGCGTGCTCACCGGTCGCCTGCAGCCGCTGGTCGAGGAGGCCGCGCCAGTCGCCGGGGGCGACGGACCCGAGCGTTGCCACCACCTCGTCGAAGGTGTACGGCTTGAGCTCGGGCCCGTTCTCGGCACCGCCATGGAAGGCGTGGCAGAAGTCGTCCAGCGAGCGGCTGCCCTTGCTGGCGCGACGAAGCCCGGCATCGACCTCCATCCAGATGAGCACCGACTCGTCGTAGAAGTCGGTACCGCGCCGCCACGAGCGCCAGTAGCTGCGCACGCCGTAGAGGATCTGCGCCGCGGTGGCGGTATCGGCCAGCGGCCGCCAGCGCCGGCCCGCCTGGTATTCGAGGTTGGCGGCGATCAGCGCCAGCCGCTCGCGCCCGTAGTCGAGGCTCCACAGCCCGGCGCGCACCGGCAGCAGCTGTGTCAGGTACTGGGTGAGGCCCTCGTAGACCCACAGCAGGCCGGTGTCGTAGGGCTGCTGGTAGTCGTCGCGCACCAGGCCGGCGGGGCGACGGAACTTGCCGTTCCACGAGTGGACGTATTCGTGGGCGAGTAGCGAGGCGAGGTTGTTGCGCCGCGCCTCCTCGAGCAGCGTGCGCTCGTCCATGCGGTCATCGCTCGACTCGTGGTGCTCGAGCCCGAAGTGCTCGACGTGGTCGCTGAGGGAGAGCAACCAGTCGTAGTGGGCATAGTGCTGGGCGCCGAACAGCGCCTTCGCCTCCGCCACCAGCCGCGCGTAGGCTTCGGCGAAGCCGGGCGGAGTGACCAGCGCTCCCGGCGAGTCGGCCGCCACGTCGATGGCGTGCGCCCGGCCGGCGCCCGGCAGCTCGACGCGGCGGAAGTTGGCGCCGGCGAGCACCGGCGAGTCGATCAGCCGCACCAGCGATACGGGCGCGTAGCGCACCTTGCCAGGCTCCTCGGCGGCGATCTGCAGGCCGCTCGCGTGCCCCCAGCCCGCCGGCAGCACGACGCTGGGCTCGAAGGTGATCTGCTCCGCCGGCCGGCCGCCCGGATAGAGGACGATGGTGTTCCAGCTCAGCATGGCGAGGGCGACGCTGGTGCTCGGGCCGGCGCTGAAGTTGCCCCCGGCCACCGGCGACAGGTTGTCGAGCTGCACCTCGATCGCAGCGGCGCCCGCCGGCACGTCGAGCTCGAGGGCGAACATGTCGAGCGGATCGCGATGCCACGGGATCTCCTGCCCGCCGGCGCGGAAGTGCAACCCGGCAAGGTCGCGCACCGGGCCGCTCGGCGAGTGCTCGCCAGGGATCCACTTCGGGTAGTAGAGGGTGAGCGGTCCGGGAGCCGCGGGGATCACCAGCCGCGCATGCACCAGGTTGCGCGGCGCGTCCCGCAGGTCAGCCTCGATGTGAATGGGCGGCCCGCCGGGCGCTTGCGCCATCAGCGCAGGGGAGGTGCCGGCGAGCGCCAGCGCGAGCAAGGCGAGGCTCCGCAGGGCACAACGGATCGGCGGCATACGCTTCCCTCCTCCGGTAGCGGAGGGGGAGCTTACCGCGAGGCGGCGACAGCGGCGGTGGACCGAGGCTCACCGCCGGTGTCGGCGGGCTACTCCGCGGCTGCCTCGCTCTCGAGGTTGGCAGGTCCGGGCTGGCCCCGGCAGCGGCGGGCGCGCCGTCGGGGCCGGCGGGCGTTGCCCTTCGATCCAGCGGCCGAGCTTGTCGCGCAACATGCCGAGAGTCACCGCCCCGTCGCCCAGCACCTGCTCGTGGAAAGCGGCGATCGCAAAGCGCCCGCCGAGCTGCTGCTGCGCCTCGTCGCGCAGGCGGCGGATCTCCAGGTTGCCGATCATGTAGGCGGTCGCCTGCGCTGGCACGGCGATGTAGCGGTCGACCTCGGCTGCCACCCGCTCGGGCGTCTCCGCCGTGTGGGCCAGCAGGTAGTCGATCGCCTGTTGGCGGGTCCAGCCGAGGGCGTGCATGCCGGAGTCGACCACCAGCCGCCCGGCGCGCAAGGCCTCGTTGGAGAGCAGCCCGACCCGCGCCACGTCGCTCGAGTAGAGGCCCATCTCGTCGGCCAGCCGCTCGGAATAGAGTGCCCACCCCTCGAGGAAGCCGGAGTTGCCGAAGTAGCGCTGGATCGGGTGGGTGCCCTGCACCTGCTTGGCGAGCGTGCCCTGCAGGTGGTGCCCGGGATAGGTCTCGTGGAAGGCGGTCGCCTCCACTCCCGCCTTGCTCTGCGTCTCGGCCTGGTAGGTGTTGAGGTAGTAGGTGCCGGGACGGCTGCCGTCGTCGGAGGCCGACTGGTACTCGCCGCCCGGCGCCGAGCGCTCCCGGAACTCTGGATAGGGAACCACCACCACTGTCGCCGCCGGCACGCTGACGAACCACCGAGGTACCGCGGCGCGCGCCCGCTCGACAGCCTCCGTGGCGTAGGCGATCAGCTCCTGCCGCGAGCCGAAGGTGTAGGGGGCGCGCCGCACCTTGGCGAGCAGCGCCGCGGAATCCCCGGTGCCGAAGCTCTTGGCGCCGATCTCCCGCATCGCCGCCGTCACCCGCTCCATCTGCGCCAGGCCGAGCCGGTGGATCTCCTCCGGCTCCATGGCGATCGAGGTGTGGAAGCGCACCGCCGCGCGGTAGCACTCCCGCCCGCGGGGGTTGGCGGCGACGGCGATCGCCTGCCGCGCCGCCGGCAGGTAGTCGCGGGAGAGAAAGTCGCGGTAGCGGCGGATGGCGGGACGCAGCTGCTCGTCCACCAGCTTCGCCAGCGCCGCCGCGAAGGCGGGCTCGGGATCGCGCCGGGCGGGGTCGAAGAACGGCGACTGCTGGCCGCTGGCGGCGAGCAGCCCGTCCATCTGCTCGATCACCCGCCGCACGTTGCCCTGCGGTGCGCTGTAGCCGCGGCGCAGCCCTTCGCGCAGGCGCGTGATCTCGCCGTCGAGCCAGCGCGGTAGCTGACCGAAGCGAGCGAGGGCGGCCTGCCGCAGCTCCGGCGTGCCCACCGGCTGTACCGAGGCGAGGTAGGTGTAACCGGCCTGCCAGCCGGTCCAGGTCGGGCTCACCTGCCAGAGCTCGGTCTCGCAGACGCGCTGCCCCCCCGAGGCCTCGAGCAGCTCGCGCAGGAAGTCGTGCGTGACGCGCGACTGGCCGCTGAGAGTCGCCGGGTCGACGGTGCCGAGCTCGTCGAGCAGCGCGTCCTCCTCCTCGCGCCAATCCTCGAGGCCGGCCAGCGAGTTGTCGGGCAGCCGTCCGTGGTCGGCGTCGCTGCGCCCCTGCGCCGTGGCCTGGTCGGGGAAGTGGGCGAAGTAGGCCTTGACGTAGTCGTCGGCGAGCGTCGCCACCCGGGCCGCGGGGTCGGCGGGCAGCCCCGCCGCCGGGGCGGTGACGCGGCTCGCGGCGGGCGGTGGAGCGCCGCCGGCCCTGGCGACGAGGGAGACGGCGATTCCCACCAGCAGGCCGCAGCCAGCTCGCATGCCGCGTATTCTAAGGTCGGGTGCCCGGCCGGCCGGCT
The DNA here is from genome assembly GCA_036001185.1 of Thermoanaerobaculia bacterium. Taxonomy (GTDB): domain Bacteria; phylum Acidobacteriota; class Thermoanaerobaculia; order Multivoradales; family JAIOJS01; genus DASYQD01. The sequence continues at coordinate 2,365 of DASYUP010000636.1, read as the reverse complement.
CAGAACTGCGAGCGCAGCAGCGCCGAGAGCCGGTCGGCCGCCCGCTCGCGCCAGGGCCGCTGCCGCCACGCCTCCAGCGTCATCCGTCGCGAGTGGCCGATGTCGTCCTCGATGACCTTCGCCTGCGACTCCGCGAAGCCGCGGTCGAGCACGTTGAGGTTGGCCTCGTCGTTGAGCCGGAACGAGCGGCTGTCGAAGTTGGTCGACCCCACCGAGGCGAGTCGGCGATCGACGATGAAGATCTTGCAGTGGTACATCGTCGGCTGGTACTCGTAGAACTCGGCGCCCGCTTCCAGCAGGTCTCCCCAGCGCGCCCGCGAGGCGCTGCGCACCACCTGCGCGTCGGTGATCGGTCCGGGCAGCACGATGCGGATGCGCACCCCGCGCCCGGCCGCCTCGACGAGCTCGCGCAGCGCCAGGTCGTCGGGCACGAAGTAGGCGTTGGCGATGAGGATCTCGCGGCGAGCGGCGGCGATCGCCAGCAGGTACATCAGCCGCACGCTGTCGCTGCCCTCGCGCGGCGAGCTGCGGAACATCTGCGCTTTCACCGCCCCCGCCGGCGCCAGCGGCGGAAAGTAGGCCTCGCTGTGCAACACCTCGGCGTGCGTCTTCAGCCAGTTGTCCTGGAAGGCAGCCTGCATCTGCGCCACCGCCGGCCCCTCGACCCGGTAGTGGCTGTCGCGCCAGTGCTGCGGGTCCTGCGCGTTGCCGGTCCACTCGTCGCCGATGCCGACGCCGCCGGTGAAGCCGACCTTGCCGTCGACGACCAGCAGCTTGCGGTGCGTGCGGTGGTTGAGGCGATCCATCTGGTACCAGCGGATGGGGTGATACCTCTCCACCTCGACGCCGGCTCGCTTCATCTGCCCGATGAGCCTGGGGTCGACCCTGCTGCTGCCCAGCCAGTCGAGCAGCACGTGCACGCGCACCCCGGCGCCAGCGCGCTCGGCGAGGGCGTCGGCGAACTGCTCGGCGATCTGCCCCTGCCAGTAGATGTAGGTCTCGAGGCAGACGCTGTGGCGTGCGGCGCGGATGGCCGCCAGCATGGGGGGAAAGATCTCGTCGCCGTTCTGGAACCCCTCGACGCGGTTGCCGTCCACCAGCGGCGGACTGAGCAGGCTTCCCAATACCCGCTCGAGCTGCGGCGAGTCGCTGCCGTACAGCGACGGCACGTCGTGCTCGATGCTCTTCTCGCCCGTGGTGACGTTGCGGACGAGGGTGACGACCAGCAGGGTCGCCAGCATCGTGATCACCGCGGTGGCCAGGATGGTCGACATCTGCCCTTTCGCACCACGCCGCTCGCGCATTGGGTGCGTTCTGGCGAAGCAATGCCGGTGCCAGCGAGTGATGGAGCCCGGCCCCATCCCACCCCGGGCCGCCGCGCTTCAGGAGCCGCCGCGCGCAGGTGCCGGCAGGTCGGGGACTCCTTCGGCGACCACCAGGTTGGGTGCCCGTTCGATGAAGGAGACCAGCAGTCGCTTGCCGTCGGGCGCCACCCCCAGCGACTCGGTGATCAGCTCGCCCTCCGAGAGCGCCACCAGCCGCCGAGCGGCGCTGGTGTCCGTCCCCGGCACGAACGGCTGCTCGAAGACGGCGAAGCGGCCGTCAGCCATCAGACCGACGAAGAGGATGGCCTGACCGTCGGGGCGCCAGCGGGCGCGCCCCACCGCCACCGGCAGCGCCGAGAGGCCGAACGACACCGGCAGGTTGCGGAAGGGGATGGCGATGGTGAAGGGCACGGGTGCCCCGTCGTCCGCCCTCGCCACGCGGATCTCCTCGCGCTCCTCGACCGGCGCGTGGTAGAGGACGTAGCGGCCGTCGGGCGACACCTCGGGGTGCACCGTCACGCCCGGCACCAGGAGGCGGGCGCCGCTGCCGTCCAGTCGCAGCCGCCAGATTCCCCGCTTGCCGGGCGTGCCCGAGCTGTAGAGCACCCAGCCGCCGGGCGCGGCGGTAGGGTTCTCGGCGTCGTTGCCATCGTGGCTGAGCTGGCGGGCGGCGCGGCCGTCCGCCTCGGCGACCCAGACCTCGAAGTGGCCGCTGCGGTTGCTGCTCCACAGCAGGTGCGCGCCGTCGGGGGTGAAGGCGGGGTCCCAGTCCTCCGCCGGATCCTCGGTCAGGCGATGGAGGGAGCGGTCGGTGGGCGACATCGACCAGAGGTCGAGGTCGCCGCCGCGGCTCGAGGAGAAGACGATGCGGTCGCCGGCCGGCGTGTAGACGGGCTGGCGGTCGACGCTGGTACCGCGTGACAGCCAGCGCCCCGAGTCGGCGCTCGCCGCCTCACCGCCGCCGAGCGGCTGCTCGCGCAGGTTCTGCCGCGGCACCACCGCGGTGAACACGACGCTGCCGCGCGCAGCACATCGAGGCT
>DASYUP010000635.1:0-2396 GCA_036001185.1 Thermoanaerobaculia bacterium | reverse complement strand
TCGACTTCATCGAGCGCCTGCCGCACGGCTTCGCCACCGAGGTGCACGAGCGCGGGGCCGGCCTCTCGGTGGGGCAGAAGCAGCTGGTTTCCTTTGCCCGCGCCCTCGCCTTCGACCCGGCGATCCTCATCCTCGACGAGGCCACCTCGTCGATCGACACCGAGACGGAACAGCGCATCCAGGAGGCGCTCGACCGCCTGCTGGTCGGCCGCACCAGCCTGGTGATTGCCCACCGCCTGTCGACGGTGCAGCGCTGCGACCGCATCCTGGTGATGCACAAGGGGGTGCTGCGCGAGCAGGGGACGCACCAGGAGCTGCTGGCGCTGCGCGGCATCTACTACCGGCTCTACCTGCTGCAGTACCGCGATCAGCTCGGGGAGCCGGCGGCGCAGCAGCCGCGCGCAGCCGAGGTCGAGGCGGGGGCCGCCGACGACGTGCTCATCGGCGGCGAGCCGCCGCACCGGTCCTGAGTCGTCGCCGGCCTTGCCGATACGCCGCGCCACCTGTCGAAAGGTCCACCGTCGCGTTCACCGCTGCGGCTCCTGGCTCGCCGGGTCGCGCGGCGGCAGGTGGTGCACGGCGCCGGCGAAGGGACCCCTTGCCGGCGCCGAGGCCTGCCCGCCGACGCCCGTCATCTCGCGCCAGGGGCCGACGACGAGGACCAGCGCCTGCTCGGGGTGGAGCACGCGCTCGGCGATCCGCCGCACCTGCTCGGGCGTCACCTGCTCGATGCGGGCCCGGTAGTCGCGCCAGAAGGTGTGTGGCCGGCCCAGGTACTCGTCCTCGGCGAAACGGCCGGCAATCTTCTCGGCGGAGTCGAAGAGGTAGGGGAACGAATCGACGAGCGAGCGCTCGATCTGCCGCACTTCCTCGCCGCTCGGCGTCTCCCGGCGCAGGCGGGCGACCTCGGCGAGCGCGAGCTCGACGGCTCGCCCGACCGTGGCGTTGGCGGACTCGAGCGAGATCCGCAGCTCTCCCGGGAAGGTGTCGCCCACGCCCACGCCGGCGCTCGCGTGGTAGGCGATCCCCTCGGCGGTGCGCAGCCGGCCGCCGATGCGGGACGACGGCCCGCTGCCGCCCAGCAGCTCGCCCATGACGATGGCGGCGAAGGCGTCGGGGTCGTCCCAACCGCGGCGCGCGAAGGTGAGGTGGCCGATCGCCACCTTCGCCTGCGGCGTCGCCTTCTCGACGTGGTAGAGCCCGGGCACGAGGGCCTGGGCGGGGGCGGGTGGTGGCCAGGGTGCCGGCTCACCCGGGGTCCAGCCGGTGAAGCGCCGCTCGAGGCCGGCGAGCAGCGCCTTGGTGTCGACGTCGCCCGAGATGGCGAGCACCATGCCGCGCGGCTGCCAGTAGCGGCGGTGGAACGCCGCCAGGCGCTCGCGGCCGACGGCGGCTAGCCGCGCGGCGGTGAGCTGGCGCGACAGGTAGTGGTCGGGGCCGTAGAGCAGGTAGTCCCACTCGCGGTCGAGCACGTCGGCGGCGTCGTCGTTGCGCTGGGCGAAGCTGGCGAGCAAGTTGCTCTTCGCCGCCTGCAGGCGCGCCTCGTCGAAGCGCGGCGCGCGCAGCATGTCGAAGAAGAGGTCGAGGGCCTCCTCGAGCACCCACGAGGGGCAGGCGAGGGTGGCGCCGGCGCGCACGCTGCCGGCGGTGGAGGAGAGCTGGGCGCCGAGCAGGTCGGCGCGCTCGTCGAAGGCGTCCGGAGGGAGGCTGGTGGTGCCGCCGCGCAGCAGCATCGCCGCCGTCAGGCCGGCCGTGCCGACGCCGTCGGCGGGATCGAGGTAGTCGCCGGCGCGCAGCGCCAGCGCCACGTCCACCAGCGGCAGCGCGTGGTCCTCGACGACGTAGACGACGACGCCGTTGGCGAGCTGGTGGCGATAGGGCTCCGCTGCCGGCACCACGAAGGGGCGCGGCGTGAAGCGCAGCTCGCGCGGATGGGCGGGGGTGGGGGCCTGGCCGAGGAGCGGTGCGCTGCCCATCACTAGCGCCAGCAGAACGGAGAGGGCGCCGAGACGCCGGACCATCGCGCGCGAGGCAGGCATCAAGGCGACCCCGCCGCGCCCGCCGCGCGGCGGGTGAAGAGCCCGACGGTCCGCCGAGTCGGCGCGAGGTAGCGCTCCACGACGGCCTGAACCTCCGCTGCCGTCGTCGCCAGCGCGCGCTCGGGCGCGCGCTGTAGCGCATGCCAGTCGCCGAATCCGTCGCTCATGAGGAGCTGCAGCAGCAGGCCGCTGGGCTCCTTCAGCCGGCGATAGGCGTCGGCGGCGATCTGGTTCCTCACCTTGGTGAGCTCCTCCGTGCCCACGGGTTCCGTGCGCAGGCGCTCGAGCTCGCGGTCCCAGGCGGCAAGCAGCGCCTCGGGGGTGGCGCCGCCCTTGGCCTCGGCGCGCCAGGTGAAG
>DASYUP010000634.1:0-4838 GCA_036001185.1 Thermoanaerobaculia bacterium | reverse complement strand
GGGGGTCGGGTGGGTGGCGGCAGCGCGCTCTGCGCGCGGGGGGGAGCTAGGCGTCGATCACCACGCTGCGGGCCCTGACCTCCTCCGAGGTGAGGCCGTACAGCGGCGGCGTGGCGATACCCAGCAGCGACAGGTGGAGGTAGAGCTGTCCCCGGTGATGCGCCTCGTGCTCGACCATCGAGCGCAGCCACTTCCAGGCCGGGATCGTCACGCCGCCGGGCGTCGGGCAGCGCGCCGCGAGCTGTGCCTCGTCGAGACCGCGAAAGATCTCCATCGCCTCGCCGTGCAGGTGGTCGTGCAAGGCCAGCACCGCGTCGCGGCCGCGGGCCAGCTCGGTGCCGTGGCCGGGATAGCGGCTGGGCCGGCCGCAGACGTTCTCGGCGAACATCCAGCGCTCGGCGGCGGCGAGGTGGCGCACCAGGTCGCCGCAGGTGAAGCGGCTCTCGCCGGTGGGCCCCGCCGGGCCCGGTGCCCACTCGAGACGGTCGGCCGGAATCAGCGGCACCAGGCGCCGTGTGCGCTCGCGCGCCTTCTCCCAGTAGTGGAGAAACTCAAGTTGGTCGTGGCTCATCGGCGCATCCCCGCCCGCCGATCAGCGCCGCGGCGGCGCCACGTTGCCGCAGCCAGCCATGCTGCGACCGCCGTAGGGGTTCTCCACCGGTGAGCCCGGGGCCTGCAGCCACGAGCGCCCGAGCATGGGACAGAAGCCGACGTCGGGGCCGCTGCCGGCGAGCTTGCGCCAGGCGATGAGCGACTTCGACAGGTCGTGGAAGGCATCGCGGGCGCGCGGCAGCGAGCTGGCGGCGGCGAGCGCCTCGCTCGCTTTGCGCAGCGCCGGCAGCAAGGCCTTGACGTCGCCGAGCTTCTCGTCCGGCACGCCCGCCGCGGCGGTGGTGAGGCCGTCGTCGGCCAGCGCGGCGATGGCGCGCCGCAGCTCGTGCGCTGGTGCGGCGAGCCCACCCAGCCGATCGTCGGCCAGCGCGTCGCGGGCGGCGTCGTAGGAGGGAAGCAGCGACTCGAGTGCCGGGCTGCCGGCGGGCGTCGGGGTGTCGTCGCCGGGCGCGGCGGCGGGGGCGACCACGGAAGCAAGGGCGAGGACGAGGGTCATCGGCGTGAAGAGATGGCGCATGGTGGCTCCTTCGACGAGGGAATGCTACTCCGCGCGACGGATCACAGCCGCACGGTCCGCAGCCGCAGGGCGTTGGCGATCACCGACACCGAGCTGAAGCTCATCGCCGCGGCGGCGAAGGCCGGCGACAGCAGGATGCCGAGGCGCGGATAGAGGACGCCGGCGGCGATCGGCACGCCGGCGGCGTTGTAGACGAAGGCGAAGAAGAGGTTCTGCCGGATGTTGCGCATCGTCGCGCTGGAGAGGCGACGGGCACGCACGATGCCGCCGAGGTCCCCTTTGACCAGCGTCACGCCGGCGCTCTCGATGGCGACGTCGGTGCCGGTACCCATGGCGATCCCCACCTGCGCGCGGGCGAGGGCGGGGGCGTCGTTGATGCCGTCGCCGGCCATCGCGACGATCCTGCCTTCCGCCTGCAGCCGCTCGATGACGGCGACTTTCTGGTCGGGGAGCACCTCGGCCACCACCTCGTCGATGCCGAGGCGGCGGGCCACCGCCTCGGCGGTGGTGCGGCTGTCGCCGGTGACCATCACCAGCCGCACCCCCTCGGCGTGCAGGGCGGCGATCGCCTCGGGGGTCGACTCCTTGATGGGATCGGCGACACCGAGCAGACCGGCGGGCCGGCCGTCGACGGCCAGCAGCATCACCGTCTGGCCGTCGGCGCGCAAACCCTCGGCGACCGCGCCGAGGTCTCCCGCGTCGACGCCCAGCTCGGCGAGCAGGGCGGGGTTGCCGAGCGCCACCCGCCGGCCGCCGACGCGCCCCACCACTCCCTTGCCGGTCAACGAGTCGAACTCCTCGGCGGCTCGGGGCTCGACGCCGCGCTCCTCCGCACCGGCGACGATCGCCGCCGCCAGGGGATGCTCGCTGGCGCGCTCGAGGCCGGCGGCGAGGGCGAGCAGCTGGCGCTCGTCGAAACCCCCCGCGACCTGCAGGGTCACCAGCCGAGGCTTGCCGACGGTGAGCGTACCGGTCTTGTCCACCACCAGGGTGTCGACGTCGCGCAGCAGCTCGATGGCGGTGGCATCCTTGAACAGCGCCCCCGCCGTCGCCCCCTTGCCCACCGCCACCATGATCGACATCGGCGTGGCGAGGCCGAGGGCGCACGGGCAGGCGATGATGAGCACCGCGACGGCATTGACCAGCGCGTAGGCAAGCGCGGGAGGCGGCCCCACGAGCGCCCAGGCCACGAAGGTGATCACCGCCACCAGCACCACCGCCGGCACGAACCAGGCAGACACCCGGTCGGCGAGGCGCTGGATGGGCGCCCGGCTGCGCTGTGCCTCGCCCACCATGCGCACGATCTGGGCGAGCAGCGTGTCGGCGCCCACCCGCTGCGCCTCCATCACCAGCGAGCCGGTGCCGTTGACGGTGGCGCCGATGAGGCGGTCGCCGGCGCGCTTGGCGACCGGCACCGGCTCGCCGGTGACCATCGACTCGTCGACGGCGCTGCCCCCGGCGAGGACCACACCGTCGACCGGCACCTTCTCGCCCGGCCGTACGCGCAGCCGGTCGCCGGGCTGTACCTGCTCGAGCGGCACGTCCCGCTCGCTGCCGTCGGCCTCCACGCGGCGGGCGGTCTTGGGTGCCAGCGCGAGCAGCGCGCGGATCGCCGCGCCGGTGCGGCTGCGGGCGCGCAGCTCGAGCACTTGGCCGAGCAGCACCAGGGTGACAATTACCGCCGCCGCCTCGAAGTAGACGCCGACGCGGCCGTCGGGCCCGCGGAAGGCCGGCGGGAAGAGCCCCGGCGCGACGGTGGCGACGACGCTGTAGCTCCACGCCACTCCCACCCCCAGGGCGATGAGGGTGAACATGTTGAGGTGCAGACGCCCACGGTCCGGCGTCCGCACCTCGACGTCGCCGCTCGCCTTGGGCTCGCCGCTCTGGTTGAGGCTCTTGTGCACGAGCGAGTACCAGCCGCGCTGGAAGAACGGCCAGCCGCCCCAGAGCACCACCGGCGTCGAAAGCAGGAGCTCGAGCCAGGAGCTCGCGAACCCGGTGCCCAGGCGGCCGCCCATCAGCGGTGCCAGCGCCGGCAGGTCGCCGCCCATGGTGAGCAGTAGCAGTGGCACGGTGAGGGCGACGCCGGCGGCTAAGCGGCGCGTCATGTCGCGCAGCTCGGGGTTCTCGACCTCGCCCTCGCCGGTGGCCGTGCGCGGCTCGAGGGCCATGCCGCAGATCGGGCAGCTGCCGGGCCCGTCGCGGACGATCTGCGGGTGCATGGGGCAGGTCCACTCGCCGCGCCCGGCGGCGAGTGGCGGTGGCGGCGGTGCGGTCGCCCCGCGGGTGGGCGGCGCGGCGGCAGCCTCCAGCGGGTAGCGCTCGGGCTCGGCGTCGAACTTGCGCTGGCAGCCGGCGGAGCAGAAGTAGACCGTCTCCCCGTGGTGGACGGAGGTGCCCCGGGCCTTCTCCGCCGGGAAGGTCATGCCGCAGACCGGGTCGCGCACGTCGCTCGCCGGCATCACGTCTCGCTGCGGTCGTTCATCTCGACGTTGGTCACTCCGACAGGTTCCAGCGTACGCCTCCTCCAGATGGCGAAGATCGCCGGGTACACCGTCAGCTCGAGCAGGAACGAAGTGACGATCCCGCCGACCATCGGCGCGGCGATGCGCTTCATGACGTCGGCGCCGGTGCCGCTCGACCACATGACGGGCAGCAGGCCGACGAGCAGCACGAGCACCGTCATCAACTTGGGCCGGATGCGGTGGGCGGCGCCCTCGACGATCGCCTCGCGCAGGTCGTCGAAGTCGCGCAGCCGTCCCTGCCGCTGCCAACGCGCCCAGGCGAGGTCGAGGTAGAGCAGCATCACGACGCCGGTCTCGGCGTCGAGGCCGGCGAGCGCGATGATCCCCACCCAGACCGCGACGCTCACGTGGTAGCCGAGAGCCCACAGCAGCCAGACCGCGCCGACGAGCGAGAACGGCACCGCGAGGAGCACGATAGCCACCTTGATCGCCGAACCGGTGTTGAAGTAGAGGAGGAGCGCGATCAGGAAGATCGTCACCGGTACCACTACCTTGAGCTTTGCCTTCGCCCGTTCGAGGTAGGTGAACTGCCCGGCCCACTCCGTGCGCACCCCCGCCGGGAGCTGCACCTGCGACGCGACCGCCTGCTGCGCCTCGCGGACGTAGTTGCCGATCGCCCGCGTGCCCGGATCGACGAACACGTAGCCGACGAGGCGCCCGTCCTCGCTGCGAATCATCGGCGGGCCGGTGGCGAACTGGATCTTCGCCACCTGGGACAGCGGCACCTGGGCGCCGTCGGGCGTCGACACCAGCACTCGCGACAGTGCTTGCGGCGTGTCGCGGAACTCACGGGCGTAGCGCACCGTGATGGGATACCGCTGCCTGCCCTCCACCGTCTGCGAGACGGGCAAGCCCCCGACGGCGCTCATCACCACGTCATTGACGTCGGCGACGCGCACGCCGAGGCGCGCGGCCGCCTGACGGTCCACTCGCACGTCGACGTAGAAGCCTCCCGTGGAGCGGTCGGCAAACGCCGAGCGAGTGCCCGGCACCTTGGCCACCACCTTCTCGATGGCGACGGCAGCGTGCTCGATGGTGTCGAGGTCGTCACCGTAGATCTTGATCCCGAGCGGAGCGCGGATGCCGGTGGAGAGCATCTCGGTGCGGGTCTGGATGGGCATCCACCAGACGTTGGGCATGCCGGGGAAGGAGAGCGCCTGGTCCATCTCGCCGATCAGGCCGTC
>DASYUP010000633.1:0-4524 GCA_036001185.1 Thermoanaerobaculia bacterium | reverse complement strand
CGCCGGGCGCCGCCTGCCGCTTCATCGCCGCGATCACCGCGCCGCCGACGACGATGGCGCGGTAGTCGATGCCCTGGGCGTCGGCGATGTACTCCTGCACCAGGATGTCGGCCTCCACCTGGCGGAAGGCGGCGATCACCGATTGCGCCGCCTTGTCGCTCTCGAGCAACATCACGCCGATGCCCTGGGTGCCCTCGAGCAGCTTGACGATGAGCGGCGCGCCGCCCACCGCCTTGACCAGGCCCGGCACGTCCTTGGTGGCGTGGGCGAAGCCGGTGACCGGCAGGTTGATCCCCTCGCGCGCCAGCAGCTGCAGCGAGCGCAGCTTGTCGCGCGCGCGGCTGATCGCCGTGCTCTCGTTGATCGAGAAGATGCCCATCATCTCGAACTGCCTCACCACGGCGGTGCCGTAGAAGGTGTTGCTGGCGCCGACGCGCGGGACGACGGCGTCGAAGTCGAGCCGCTTGCCCGCCAGCAGCACCGCCGGCTGGTGGGCGGTGATGTTCATGTAGCAGCGCAGGTAGTCGACCACGTCGACGTGATGGCCGCGCGCCGCGGCGGCCTCGCGCAGGCGCTCCGTCGAGTACAGCGACGGGCGGCGGGAGAGGATGCCGATCTTCACCGCTTCCCCAGCAGGAACGAGCGGCCGGGATCGACCAGCAGCCGGCGCCGCAGCGCCTCGCGGCCGACCAGCATGCGGAAGCCCATGAGGTCACGGCGCACCAGGGTGAGCTCGATGGGCCACGACAGCTCGCCGAGCACGAGGCGGGTGGCGATGACCGGGCGGAAGGTGCGCTTGCCGCTCGACGACCGCACCCAGCGCTCGTCGACGAGCGGCGCGCGAGCTCGCACCGTGAAGCGGCGGTTGCGCTGCAGCGGATGCACCTCGAACTCCACCCAGGTGCCGGTCGCGTCCTCGCGTTTGACGATGTCGAAGGCGTGTAGCGCCGAGGAGCGGGCGCCGGTGTCGACCTTCACCTTGATCGCCGGGATGCCCAGCTCCGGCAGCCCCACCCATTCGCGCCATCCCACCGTCGGGCGTCTGGGCTTCGACGGCACGGGCCGCAGTCTATCCGCGTCCTGGTGCCACCGGGAGCCGCCAGGTGGCACCTTCACCAGGGCGACGACGTTAAGGGTGAGTGAGGAGCCGCGCCAGCGGCTCGACATCGCGAAGCCTTGGCCCGAGGATCGTCCAACCCCTGACTGGAAGGAGCCTCCATGACTGGCAAGATCACCGGCCTGCTGGTCGCCGCCGCCTGTCTCTTCCTCGCCCGGCCCGCGCTGGCGATCGAATGGCGGGAGACGGCTGACCGCGCCATCTCGTTGCTCGACTCTTCAGATGATGCCGATGCGCGCATCATCTGCATGCTCAACAAGGTCAAGGACGACGCCACCGACGATCGCTACATTTCGGACTACTACAACGTGCAGCAGACCGCCGGCGGGCTGCCGGAGAACGTCACCTTCGAGCGGTTCGTCGAGATGGCGTCCACCCACACCCGCGACTGGCTGTCCAAGGACGGGCTGTGGAAAGACATGACCGACGACGAGATCCGCTCGGGGATCCGCTCCATGGACGCCGTCATCCTCAAGATCTTCGGCTTCCTCAACGCCAATGTGCACCAGGCGGGTGCCGGCAATCTCCACGTGGCGCTGTGGAACTACATCCTCGACAACGGCAAGAACGCCAGCAGCCTCTACTCCTGCTATAGCGGCACCTTCATCGACGAGCGCTAGGCCGGTCGGGGTCTCCGCGCCGGTTGACGTCGCGTCGAGCGGGCATAGAATCCGGTCCAGCTTCCGCGAGGGCAAAGCCACCGCGAGGTGGCGACGCAAAGCCACGGGTCTCCGAGAGTGGTCTCCTGGGCGAGGTCTCTCGAGAGACGGCCGGGTTGTCGGGGAGCGAGTGCGCTGCGGCTCGTTAGCGGCCGACGTGTGTCCGCGCGATCGCTGCAGCGGTCTGTCAACCACCGTGGAGGACAACCAGATGGCCGGAAGGATGCAGATGATCGGCTTCACTTTGGCGCTCGTGGCGACCGCCGTAGCGCTCGGCGGGCGCCCGGCGCTGGCTGCCGAGAAGGCGGCGACCGCCCAGCAGCAGGAGGTTCGCACCGTTCCCGCCGCCGGCATGCAGGTCGCCATCGACCCGCAGACCGGCCGACTGCGCCAGCCGACGGCCGAGGAGTCGCGCCAGCTGCTGCAGGCCCTCGCTGTCCACTTCCAGCCGGCCAAGAGCGTCACCGCCACCCGGTGGGCCGGCGGCCTGCTGTCGGTGGTGCTGGGTGAGGAGTACGACAGCGTCGCCCTGGCGCGCATCGATGCCAATGGCGTGGTGGCCGGGGCATGTGTCGATTCGCTGGCCGGCGCCCAGCAGTTCCTCGACGCCACGGGGCCGGTCCTGGAGGAGAAGTAGCACCATGACGACCAGGACCTCCTGTGCCCTCGTCGCGCTGCTCGCCCTCGCTCTGCTGCCGGCGGCCGCCACCGCCTCGGCGACGCTGGTGATCGCCAACATCGACGGCCCCGGCGAGGGCTTCAACGACGCCACGCCGGCGGCGCCGGTGGGCAGCAACCCCGGCACCACCGTCGGCCAGCAGCGGCTCAACGCCTTCCAGCACGCCGCCAACCTGTGGGGGGCGGTGCTCGACAGCGGCGTGCCGATCGTCATCCAGTCGAGCTTCGACCCGCTCACCTGCACCCCCACCAGCGCCGTGCTGGGCTCGGCGGGCACCATCCAGATCTTCGCCGACGTCGACACGTCGGTGCTCGAGCTCGCCAACACCTGGTACCACGTCGCCCTCGCCAACAAGCTCTTCGGCGGCGACCTCGCCCCGGGGGCGCAGGGCACGAGTGCCGACGACATCCGAGCGCGCTTCAACTCCAACATCGGCAACCCCGGCTGCCTCACCGGCATCGGCTGGTACTACGGGCTCGACGGCAACCACGGGACGCAGATCGACCTGGTGACGGTGCTGCTGCACGAGTTCGGTCACGGCCTCGGCTTCTCGACCTTCACCAGCTCGAGCACCGGCAACCGCATCGCCGGCCTCGGCGACGTCTACGCCCAGTACGCGCTCGACGTCACCCAGGGCAAGGTGTGGAACCAGCTCACCAGCCCGCAGGTGGTGGCGTCGGCGCTCAACACCCGCAAGCTGGTGTGGGACGGGCTGCACGTCTCGACCTCGGCGCCGGCCGTGCTGTCGCTGGGCACGCCGCTGCTGCGAGTCAACAGCCCGGCCGGGCTCGGGCCCTACGATGTCGGCGCCGCTGCCTTCGGGCCGCTGCTCGTCGCCCCCGGTACCAGCGGCAACCTGGTGGTGGGCATCGATCCCGCCGACGGCGCCGGCCCCTCGACCACTGATGGCTGCTCGCCGCTCACCAACGCGGTGGCCGGCAACGTGGTGCTGCTCGACCGCGGCACCTGCGGCTTCACCGTCAAGGTGAAGAACGCCCAGAACGCCGGCGCGGTGGCGGCGGTGATCGCCGACAACGTCGCCGGCTCCCCGCCGGCCGGGCTCGGCGGCGTCGATCCCACCATCACCATCCCCTCGGCGCGGGTGACGCTGGCCGCCGGCAATGCCCTCAAGGCGGGGCTCGGCGGGGGCTCGGTGAACGTCACGCTCGGAGTGGATCCCACGGTGCGCGCCGGCGTGCAGCCGAACACCGGCTTCGTCATGCTCTACACGCCCAATCCGCTGCAACCCGGCTCCTCGGTGTCGCACTGGGACACCCTCGCCTTCCGCAACCTGCTGATGGAGCCGGCCATCAACGCCGACCTCACCCACAGCGTCTCGGTGCCCCAGGACCTCACGCTCGAGGAGATGAAGGACATCGGCTGGTTCTCCGACCACGACGGCGTGCCCGATGGCGCCGACGCCTGCCTCGGCTCGACGCCGACGGTGACCGTCGGCGGCTGCGACTCCGGAGTCACCAACGACGTCTTCGCCAACGGCTGCACGGTCGCCGACCAGGTCAACGCCTGCGCCAACGGCGCCGGCAACCACGGCGCCTTCGTCAGCTGCGTCGCCCACGTCACCAACGACCTCAAGAAGCAGGGCGTGATCACCGGCGCCGAGAAGGGCGCTATCCAGTCCTGCGCCGCGGGCGCCGCCATCCCCTGAGCACTGCCATTCCCTGGGGGCCGCACCAGGGTTGCGCCGACCGTCGCCGGGGAGGGGGCCAGCCCCTCCCCGGCCTCGGCGGCGGGGCTCCAGCGGCGGTGCTAACCTCATTCAGGTTGCCGCCGCCTGATGCCGCCGCCTGATGCCGCCGCGGTCTCCGTTGCCACGAGCCAGCCCGCTCTGCCGATAGGGCGCCGCGCTCGCGCCGGCGGACGGTGGGTGGTTCGCGTTCTCGGGCTCGCCCTGCTCGCCGTCGCCACGACGTCCGCGGCGACGGCCGCCCCCGGCTGCGTGGCCGACGCCACGCACCTGTGCCTCAACCAGGCACGTTTCCGCGTCGCGGCCACCTGGACGGACTTCTCCGGCCACAGTGGCGTCGGCACGGCGGTGCCGCTGACCGGCG
>DASYUP010000632.1:0-8188 GCA_036001185.1 Thermoanaerobaculia bacterium | reverse complement strand
ATGACGATCTCGGCCCGGCGCGCCTCGGCGATGACGTCCTCCGGCCGGGGCTCGTCGGCGTAGTCGAGGTGGGCCGGGGCGTCCCCCACCAGCACCACGCGCCGCTCGGTGGCCGGGGCGCGGTCCCAGTCCATCTGCCGCAGCGCCGCCATCACTCCCGCCAGCACCGACTCGGGATCGTCGCCGCCGCCGTCGGCGTCGAGGCCGTCGAGGAAGGCGTCGGTGGTGCCGATCTCGGCGGTGAGCTGCGAGACGCGGGTGACGTAGGCGTCGCCGCGGTCGCGGAAGGCGACGACGCCGAAGCGGACGCGCTCGCCGGTGCGCGCCTGGGCGAGCGCGGCGGCGAGCTGGCGCAGCCGCTGCTGCGCCTCGGCGAGCTCGCCGGTCATCGAGCCGGTGGTGTCGAGGACGAAGGCGACGTCGAGGTCGGCGAGCGCCGGCCGGGCGGTGAGCGCCAGCAGCAGGCCGACGAGGAGCGCGGGAAGGACGAAGGGACGGGAAGGAACGCTGGACATGGGTGCCTCCTGGATGCACCCATTCCAGCCCCCCGCGGTGGCGCCGTTACGGCGGCGGCCCGGAGAGGACCGGGCAGATTGTGGCGGCGGTGAGGCGGCCCGCCCGCTCGGCTCGCCGCCTCTGGCTCACCGCGCAGCACACGCTCCAGGAGCCACTTGCCCCGGAAAAACGTCGCGATCCTCTCGACCTCGTCATTGCGAGAAGCGTAGCGACCAAGCAATCTCGACGCCGCGGCGTCGGGATCGCTTCGCTTCGCTCGCGATGACGACAGCGCGAGGGCTCTTCAGCGCCTTTGCGCCGCGAGTCGGGTCGCCAGCGCCTGCAAGGCCGGCGAGAGCTCGACCGGGTACGGGCGGCGCCCTCGCAGGGCACGCAGCGATTCCGGCAGCCGCGCCAGCTCCTCGCGGCACCGCCGTTGCACCTCGACGAGGGACTCGGGCCGCGCCACGCGTCGCCCCTCCCGCATCACCGGCAGCAGCAGCGGCTCCCCCGCCGGAGCCGGCTCCTCGGCGAGCGCGAGGACGTCGCGCCCCAGCACACCCCCGTCGACCTGCCGGTAGACCTGCTTGCGCCCGGGAAGCGTCGCCTTGCCGGTCGATAGCTTCATACGCGGGCCGCCCGCGTCCTCCACCAGCTTGTACACCGTGCCCAGCGTCGGCGCGTCGCCGCCCGTGCCCAGGCGGGTACCGACGCCGAAGGCATCGATCGGCGCGCCGCCCGCCAGCAGCTCGGCGATGCGGTGCTCGTCGAGATCGCCGGAGACGATGATCTGGACCTCGCGACAGCCGGCCTCGTCGAGCACCCGCCGCACCGCCGGCGCCAGCGCCAGGAGGTCGCCGCTGTCGAGCCGCACGCCGCGCACGAGGTTGCCCTCGGCGGCGAGCTCGTGCGCCACGCGCGCCGCCCGTCGCGCCCCCTCGACCGTGTCCCAGGTGTCGATGAGCAGCACCGCGCGGCCGGGGAACAGCCGCGCGAAGCGGCGGAAAGCCTCCTCCTCGTCGGCAAACGCCATCACGTAGCTGTGCGCCATCGTGCCCGAGAGCGGAATCCCCCAGCGCTGGCCGGCTAGCACGGTGGCGGTGGCGCTGGCGCCGCCGACGAAGGCGGCGCGGGCGGCCAGCAGGGCGGCATCGGGGCCGTGGTCGCGCCGCGCCGAGAAGTCGACGAACGGACGGCCGGCGCAGGCGAGGGCGATGCGCGCCGCCTTGCTGGCGACCAGGGTCTGGAAGGTCATGCAGTTGAGGAGGAAGGTCTCCACCAGCTGCGCCTCGAGCAGCGGCGCGCGGACGACCAGCAGCGGCTCGCGGGCAAAGGCGATCCGCCCTTCGGCGATCGCCCAGGCCTCGCCGGTGAAACGCAGCGCGGCGAGGCGGGCGAGGAAGCCCTCGTCGAAGAGGGCGAGCGAGCGCAGGTAGGCGAGATCGGCGGCGGTGAAGGCCAGCGTCTCGAGGTAGGCGAGCGCCGACTCCAGGCCGGCGGTGACGAGGAAGCTGCGGTCGGCCGGCAGCTCGCGCACGAACAGCTCGAAGGTGGCGGTGCCCTCCATGCCGGCGGCGTGGTACGCCGCGCCCATGGTGAACTCGTAGAGGTCGGTGAGCAGCGCCGGCGAGTCGTTCACTCGTGTCGCTGCAGCTGGATCGTGGCCCCCGAAGGCACTCACTCGATGGTGGCGCCGGCGTGCCGCAGCTCGTCGAGGGCGCGCTCGCCGTCGCCGGCGGCGAGGTCCACGGGGCGCACGCCGTCGGCGAGCACCACCGTCGGGAAGCCGCGCGCCAGGCCGTCGAGGGCGGTGGCCCGCACGCAGTAGTCGGTGGCCAGGCCGAGCACCACCAGCCGCTCGATGCCGCGGCGCCGCAGCAGGTCCTCGAGCGGGGTCTTGCTGCCGGCGCCGCCCGCGGCGTCGCGCTCTTCGAACCCCGAGTAGCCATCTTTGCTGCCCAGCCCCGTGCGCACCACCGCGCCCGCCACCACCAGGTCGGGGTGCAGCCCGGCGCCCCAGCTGTCGCGCACGCAGTGCACCGGCCAGATGCCGCCGTCCTTCGCGAAGTGCGGGGTGGAGGGCGGATGCCAGTCCTGGGTGTAGACCACCAGGGCCCCGGCGGCCCGTGCCTTGGCGATCTCGGCGTTGGCCACTGGCACCACCTGCTCGCCGCCGCGCACGTAGAGCGCACCCTGCGGATCGGCGAAGTCGTTCTGCATGTCGACGACGATGAGGGCCGTGCGCGGGTCGTACTCGGCCATGGGTAGGGATTATCGCCTCGGGCTGGTCGTTGTCGGCTATCCTCTCGCCTGTCCGACCCCGTCTGACCACGATTGCCGATGCCCTCCGCGCCGCCGCGCGCCACGGCTACCCCTGCCGCCGCCCGGGCCGAGACCCTGCGCTGGGTCGTGGGCTCGGTCTGCGCCGCCCTCGGGGCGCTGATCCTCGTCGCCCCCCACCGCTTCGCCGCTCCCATCTTCGACGCCTCGCCGGCGCTGCGTGACCTGTGGGGAGCGGCGGCGCTGGCGGCCGGCGTGGGGCTGCTCGGCGTCGCCGTGCTGCGGCCGGGGCCGTTGGCCACCCGGCTCGCCCACCTGCTGGCGGCGCTGGCGCTGCTGGCGCTCGCCGCCGCGTTCGCTCGCAGCGGCATCTGGGTGGCGGCGGCGGCCAACCTCGTTCTCGCCGCGGCCACGGGCGCCGCGGGCTGGCTGCCCGTGCGCCGCGCCGCTCCAGCCGGCGACCGCCCCGCCGACCTCTACGCCGGCGTCATGGGGGCGATCGCCGCCCTCAACGGCGCCGCGCTGCTCACCGTCCCGGCCGCCTCGCGGGCACCCTACTTCGGGCCGGCGCACCCGGTGGTGCCCTCCCTCGCGGGGCTGATGCTCTTGGGGGGCATCGCCATGGCTATGGCCCAGGTGCTGCCGCGCCTGCCCTTCGCCGCCGTCCTCCTCGCCCACCTGCTCGGCGGCGGCGCCTTTCTCGCCTTCGGGCTGCTGGTGTCGGCGCGCCAGCAGGCCTGGACGGCGCTCGGCGTCAACCTGGTCTATGGCGGAACGCTGTTGCTGGCGCCCTGGCTGTCGCCGCGGCTCGCCCACCTCGACACCTCCGCGCTCCGCGTGCGGCTGGCCTTCACCCTCGCCACCTCGACCTCGCTCGCCCTCATCGTCACCGCCGCGGCGCTGACCCGCCAGCCGCCGGTCGACGTGCGCCGCGCCCGCGACCTCACCCTCGTCTTCCTCCTCGTCGTGGTACCCATCGCGGTAGCCGCCGGCCTGCTGCTGGCCCGTCGCGTGGCGCGGCCGCTGGCGCGGCTCGCCGACGCGGTGACGCAGCTGCCCAGCGACGAGGGGGCCGTCGACACTGCCGCGGAAGAAGCCGACATCGCCGAGGTCGCACGCCTGGCCGCCGCCTTCGTGGCGTTGCGCGCCCGCGTCGCCGAGCGCAGCGCGGAGAGCTCGCGCCTCGCCGCCGAGCTGCGCGCCCGCGCGCAGACGCTCGAGGAGCTCGACCGCCGCAAGGACGAGTTCCTCGCCATGCTGGGTCACGAGCTGCGCAATCCCATCGGTGCCATCGCCAATTCCGCGAACGTGCTGCAGCGGCTGGCCACCGACCCGCAGCAGCAGCGCGCCACCGAGCTCATCCTGCGCCAGGTCGAGCACGTCATCCGCCTGCTCGAGGACCTGCTCGACGCCTCCCGCATCACCCGCGGCAAGCTGACCCTGCGGCCGGCGACCCTCGACCTGCGTGAGGTCGTGCAGCGGGCAGTGGAGACGACGCGGCCGCTGTTCGAGGCCAAGCGCCAGGAGCTGCAAGTCGACCTCGCAGCCGAGCCACTTGGTCTACAGGCTGATGGCGTCCGTCTCGAGCAGGTGGTCGGCAACCTGTTGCGCAACGCTTCCGACTACACGCCGCCCGGCGGCCGTATCGAGGTCGCCGTCTTCAGCGGTGACGGCGAGGCGGTGGTGCGGGTGCGCGACAACGGTAGCGGCATCCCCGCCGAGCTGCTGCCGCGAGTGTTCGAGCCCTTCCAGCAGGGCCCGCAGCAGGCCGGCCAGGGCGGGCTCGGCATCGGCCTCACCCTGGTCAAGAGCCTGGTCGAGCTGCACGGCGGGCGGGTCGAGGTGCGCAGCGACGGCGCCGGAAAAGGCAGCGAGTTCCTGGCCCGGCTGCCGCTGCTCAGCGCGGTGCCCGCGTCACCAGCCAGCTGACCCCCAGCGCCACGAAGGCGCGCATGTGGGTCGCCTGGATGGCGTAGTTGATGAGCAGCTCGTCGGCGACCATGAAGGCGCCGAAGAGACCGAGGGCGGCGGCGAAGGCGAGGGCCGGCGCGCGCGCGTCGTCGCCGCCGGCGCGGGCGCGCGCCAGGGCCCGCCAGAAGAGTCCGGCTGCCGCCGCCTCCCAGGCGATGACGCCGAGAAACAGGATCCAGACGACGGCGCGCGGCGTGTGGTAGATCGCCGTCGCCGCCTCGATGAGCTCGAAGTTGGAGGAAGCGAAGGCGAAGCTCGTCGGTAGCAGGTGCGCGGCGCGCAGCGCGTTGGTGACGTTGCTGGCGGTGACGACGGAGAGCCAAAACGACCAGAAGAACAGGACGACGAGGCGCGGCGCGCGCGACACGGCCGCATCCTAGCGTGGCGGTCCGCGTGATGGCGGCTGCCGCGTTCAAGTCTCGACGGGAGCCGGGATCCCCAGCAGGTCGTCGGTCGCCGCCACCGCCAGGCCGGTCTCCTCGATGATGAACCGCCAGGCCTTCGCCACCTTCGGCGGCACGGCGGCGAGCGGCACCTGGCCGAGAGTGCGGTCGAGACGCGCCAGAGCGCCGCGCAGGTCGGCCTCGGCGACGGCGACGGCGCCGCGGGCGGCGGCGAGGGCGCGCGCCGTCCAGATCGCCATCGGCAAGACGAGGAAGAAAAGCGGCACCGCCTCCGCGAGAGCCAGCTCGACGGCGCCGGCGAGCAGGAAGCGCTGGCCGACGATCTTCGCCACCAGATAGCGCTCCATGACCGGGCACTCGGCGGCGGCGAGCAGCGAGGCGTCGATCGCCAGGACCGCCGCGCAGTCGACCGGCAGCTCGTGGCCGTCCACCCAGGGCGCCCCCTCCTGGCGCACGAAGCGCTCCGCGGCGCCGAGGCGGCGGCGCTCCTCGCGCTGCCGCGCCGTCGGGGCAAGCAGGTCGAAGCCGGCCGGCACCGGGTTGAGCGCCAGGAAGAGCCACTGGTAGAAGACCGCGCGCTGCGTGCGGTCCATGGCGCCGCCGTGGGCGATGGCGCCGATCTGCCGCGGCAGCCCGCGGGCTAGCGCCGCCCGCAGCGCCGCCGCCGACGGGGTGCTGGGATCGCCGCTCGTCCCCAGCCGCACCAGCTCGAGGCAGCAGCGGATGCGGTCGTAGAGCGGCAGGCCGCGGTCGACGAGGAGTCCGACCAGCAGGTGCTCGATCTCCCACAGCAGCTCGCCGGAGAGCGCGCGCCCGCGCGTCAGGTGATGGAGCTCCTCGCGCGGCTCACCGCCGGCGAGCAGGGCGCGCCACTCCGGGATCTGGGCGTCGAGCCCGGCACCGCTGCCTTCGCCGATCGACCGGCAGGAGAACGAGCAGTCGACGGCGAGACGCCCCGCCAGCGGATAGAAGCCGAAGGGGTAGAGCCGGCACATCAGCGGCTTGCTCTCGCCGCCGAAGTGGACGTGGATGCGGCAGCGGTTGTCGGCGCCGAGATAGACGCAGGCGCCGTCGTCGTGGCGCGCCAGCCGTCGCACCCGCGGGCCGCCGGGAAGGGCCGAGGTCACGGCGGTGGTGGCGCCCACCAGGTCCGCCTCGCGGCCCTCCCAGTCGAGGGCGGCGAGCCGCTCCTCCTCGCCGGGACCGAGCATGACGTTCCAGCTGCGACAGCAGTCGCCGCACCGCGTGCACGTGAACCGCACGCCAGGGGGCGGCGCGAAGGGGAGCGGCATCGCGACGATCTTCGCACGCGCCCGCCGACGGGCCGGGGAGCGTGGAAAGAGAGACGGCCCCCGACAGGTGCCGGGGGCCGCGATCGTGTCGGATCAGGCGGGGCGATGCCCGCCAGTACGGGCTAGAAGTGGACGCGGGCGCCGAGCTGGATCAGCCGCTGCTCACCCTGGCCGGGGTCGCCGGAGAACGAGGTCGGCTCGAAGACGATCTGCTGACCGGCCGAGTTGAACCGGAAGTGGAAGCTCGACGGGTTCTTCTCGTTGAAGACGTTGAACATCTCGGCGAGCAACTCGACGCCGACCTCGCCACCGAACCGGAAGTCCCGCGCCAGGCGCACGTCGAGCTGCTGGAAGGAGTGGCCGCGAAGTGTGTTGACGTGTCCGACTCCCGGCCGCAGATCCTCGGCGAAGCCGTCGTTGTTGGGATCCGAGGTGATGTAGTCGATGTACGGCGTTGCCGAGCGATAGCGGAACATCCCCGAGACGTTGACGCCCCAAGGCCCGCTATAGGTACCGCCAAAGGTCAGTTTGTGGCGGGCGTCCGTGTCGAGAGGGCCGAAGCAGGCGCCGCACAGCGGATCCAGAGGGTTGACGGAGACGTCGCGGGGAAGTCCCGGCTGGTAGCCGCGGTCGTTGATACGGAACTCGTCGGCACCGGCGAGGACGTTTCCCTTGCTCTTCGAATAGGTGTAAAAGCCCTGCAGGTCGACCTTCGTCATGTGCACGCGCACGCCGACGTTGGCGCCGTCGTAGGATGCGCGCCCCTTCCCGTACCAGAGACGGAAATTGCCGAACTGTGGGAAGCGCCGGGCGCCGGTCGCCGGGTCCTTCGGATTCGCGCGGAAACGGAAAGGGATCTTGTGGTAGTCGATCGATACGAGCGAGAAATCGAGCCCGATGTGGTCGGTCCACTGCCAGGCGAAACCCAGCGACTTCTGGTCCGAATAGGGGGTGGCCAGAGTCGGTGAAGCCACCTCGTTGGGCGGCTGCAGGTCCGGGCTCGTCAAGCCATTGGGCGGCAGCGGTTGCCCGACGTGGAAGAAGCTGCCATCGGCATTGCGGATACCGCGCGTGCAGTTCGGTTGTGTCGGCGGGCACGGTGGAGCAGTGACGTTGTAGACGACACCGTAGTTGGACTGCACCGCCGAGGCCGGGAAGAGGATGGTGGCATTGGTGTAGGGGAAGTCGTAGTAGGTCCCGTAGCCGCCGCGGAACAGCATGCGCCCGTCGCCTTTGAGGTCATAGACGAATCCGATGCGGGGCGCATAGTTGTTGGTGTCGTTCTTGAGGACACCTCCCTTGCCACCCTGGAAGTCTTGCAGGTAGAACGTGTTGTAGCGAGTCTGCGTCGCCAATGCCTGCCAGATCGGATTGCTGCGCTGGTCGAGGTCGAACCCCTTCCAGAGGTCGTAGCGCATCCCTACCGACACGGTCAAACGGTCCATCGGGTACAGGTCATCCTGCACGTAGCCGCTGTATTGCTTGACCGGCGTCTTGTCGCCGAAGAACCCGCCGAAGAACGTGATGTCGGTGATCGGCGAGTTGGCCTCATCGCTGAAGTGATTGAACTGACCGGTAAGGCCGGTCGAGAAGTCGCCGCCGAGCGTGGGCTCGTCGACGTACTGCCCGCCGATCTTGAAGTCGTTGCGGAAGCCGAAGACGTTCTGCGACCAGCCGAAGTCGTCCTTGTATTGACGCTTGATCTGGTGCGTGCTCTGCGGCGTGTTGATGTTCTGCCCCTGGTGC
>DASYUP010000631.1:0-7610 GCA_036001185.1 Thermoanaerobaculia bacterium | reverse complement strand
CCTCGCCACCTCGGTGGTGTGGCGTGGCCAGGTGGAGCGCGGGGCGGTGATCGCCGTCGGCTTCTACGGCGAGCGGCTACGGATCGGCTACGCGTCGCTGGGCGGCTGGGACCCCTTCGGCCCGGAGCGGCGCATCACCCGCTCGGCGGGCAACGTGCTGTACGAGCTCGACGGCCGCTCCGCACTGGCGCTCTACAAGCTCTACCTCGGCGACCACGCCGCGAAGCTCCCGGCCAGCGGGCTGCTGTTTCCGCTCAGCGTCCGTGAAACCGCGGGAGCCCCGGGGGTGGTGCGCACCATCCTCGCCGTCGACGAGGAGACCAGCACGCTCACCTTCGCCGGCGACATGCCTCAGGGCGCTTTGGCGCAGCTGATGAAGGCCAACTTCGACCGCCTCATCGACGGTGCCGTAGGGGCGGCGCGGACCAGCTACGAGGCGGTGGGCGGTAGCTCGCCCGACCTCGCCCTGTTGATCAGCTGCGTGGGACGCAAGATGGTGCTCAAACAGCGGGTCGAGGAGGAGGTGGAGGGAGTGCGCGACGTGCTCGGTGAGCGCACGGTGCTCGCTGGCTTCTACTCTTATGGGGAGATCTCGCCCTTTACCCCGGACGCGCGCTGCGAGCTGCACAACCAGACCATGACCATCACCACCTTTGCGGAGCGCTGAGCCATGCATTCGTTGCTGAAGCGGCAGATCAGCCGTCACTTCGGCGCCGACGAGGCGGTGCCACCGCAGTGGCGCGAGCTGCTCGATGCGATCGACGGTGCCTACCGCCATTTCGACGACGACCGGCGCATGCTGGAGCGCTCGCTCGAGCTCTCCTCTCATGAGCTGCTGCAGGCCAACTCGGAGCTGCGGGCGCTGTTCGCCGCCTTTCCCGACCTCTTCCTGCGTCTCGACTTCGAGGGGCGGATCCTCGATCACAAGGGTGGGCGTGGGGCGCTGCGACTGCCGGCCGAGCAGGCGGGCGGCGCCTTCGTGCGCGAGCTGCCGCTGGGCGGCCTCGGCGATCGGCTGGAGGTGGGCTTGCTGGCGCTGCGCCAGGGGCAAGAGATGGTGACCTTCGAGCATGCCCTGGTTCTCGGCGGCGAGACCCTCCACTGCGAGGTGCGCCTGGTGCCGCTGCTGGGGGACGAGGTCCTCGCCATCGTCCGCGACGTCAGCGAGCGGGTGAGGGCCGAGGCGGAAGCCAAGCGCACCCTGTCGCTGCTGCGCTCGACCTTCGACTCGACCGCCGACGGCATTCTGGTCGTCGACCTCGCCGGCCGCATCGTGTCCTACAACCGCCGTTTCGAGGAGCTCTGGCGGATTCCCCCGGAGGTGCTGCGCTCGCGCGACGATCGCCAGGCGCTGGAATTCGTCTGCAGCCAGCTGGAGGATCCCGGCCGCTTCCTGGCCAAGGTGGAGGAGCTCTACGCCCAGCCGGAGGCGGAGAGCCGCGACATGCTCACCTTCAAGGACGGGCGCGTCTTCGAGCGCTACTCGCTGCCGCAGCGGCTGGAGGGCTGCCCGGTAGGGCGGGTGTGGAGCTTCCGCGACGTCACCATACAGCGGCGTGTCGAGGAGCAGCTGCTCTACCAGGCAGTCCACGACCAACTCACCGGGCTGCACAATCGTGTCCTCCTCTTCGACCGCCTGGAGCTGGCGATCCGGCGCACCAAGCGCCATCCGGAGCGTTCCTACGCCGTGCTGTTCGTCGACCTCGACCGCTTCAAGGTGGTCAACGACAGCCTCGGCCACGCGGTGGGCGACGAGCTGCTGGTGACGGTGGCCGAGCGCATGCGCGCCTGCGTGCGGCCCGAGGACACGGTGGCGCGGCTCGGCGGCGACGAGTTCGCCGTGCTGCTCGAGGAGATCGCCGACGCCGGTGATGCGGTGCAGGTGGCCGAGCGCATCCACGACTGCGTGCGGCAGCCCTCGGTGCTGCGCGGCGGCTTCGAGGTCTTCAGCTCGGCCAGCATTGGCATCGCCATCGGTGCTCCCCACTACGGCTCCCCGGAAGAGGTGCTTCGCGACGCCGACATCGCCATGTTTCGGGCCAAAGCCCTCGGCAAGGCGCGGCACGAGCTCTTCCACGCTGGCATGCATGCCACGGCGCTGGCGAGGCTAGAGCTGGAGAGTGACCTGCGCCGGGCCGCCGACCGTGGCGAGCTGCGCCTGCACTACCAGCCGATCGTCGAGCTCCAGAGCGGCGATCTGTTCGGCTTCGAGGCCCTGCTGCGGTGGGAGCACCCGCTGCGTGGGCTGGTCTACCCCGAGGAGTTCGTGCCGCTGGCCGAGGAGACCGGCCTCATCGTGCCCATCGGCTGGTGGACGCTGGAGGAGGGCTGCCGGCGGATGAGCCAGTGGCAGGAGCGTTTCGATCGCCAGCGCCGGCTGTCGATCAGCATCAACCTGTCGGGGCGCCAGTTCAACCAGGTCGACCTCGTCAGCGGCATCCGCGGGGTGCTCGCCGACAGCGGCCTGCCACCGCGCTGCCTCGCCCTCGAGATCACCGAGAGCGTGGTGATGGAGAACAGCGAGGCGGCGAGCGAGCGGCTGGCGGCCCTGCGTGACGTCGGCGTGCAACTGCACATCGACGACTTCGGCACCGGCTACTCGTCGCTGAGCTATCTCCACCGGCTGCCGATCGACACTCTCAAGATCGATGGTTCGTTCGTCGGTCGCATCGGGGCCAGTGGCGAGAACGCGGAGATCGTGCAGACCATCACCCGGCTGGCGCACAACCTCGGCCTGCAGGTGATTGCCGAGGGGGTGGAGACGGAAGAGCAGTGCCTGCGGCTGCGCGAGATGGCGTGCCGCTACGGGCAGGGCTATCACTTCTCCGAGCCGGCCGACGAGGCCGCGGTGGTGGCGATGATGGCCTGCGCCCGCCGCTGGGCGCCGCCGCACGAATCGCTACCCCAGGCACCCCCTCCGTAGAGAGGCTCTGCGCGGCGAACGAGGTCGGTCCCTTTGCTCGCCGCGGTCAACCGGCGTCGGTCACGCACCCCTCGCTCGCCGACCGCACGCAGCGGATGTATTTGGCGAGCACGCCGACGCTGGCCTTGAGCGGCGGCGGCACCCAGTCGGCGCGCCGGCGCTCGAGCTCGGCGGCGGGGATCTCCACCCGCAGCTCGTTGCGCCGGGCGTCGACGACGATGGCGTCGCCGTCGCGCAGCAGGGCGATGGGCCCGCCGTCCTGCGCCTCGGGGGTGATGTGGCCGACCAGGAAGCCGTGCGAGCCGCCGCTGAAGCGGCCGTCGGTGAGCAGCGCCACCTCGCCGCCCAGGCCGGTGCCCATCAGCGCCGAGGTGGGGGTGAGCATCTCGGGCATGCCGGGGCCACCCTTGGGCCCCTCGTAGCGGATGACCACCACGTCGCCGGCGAGGATGGCGCCGGCGCCGAGCGCCGCGAGCATGGCCTCCTCGCTGTCGAAGACCCGCGCCGGACCGACGAAGCGCTCCCCCTCCTTGCCGGTGATCTTGGCCACCGCCCCGGTGGGGGCGAGGTTGCCGAAGAGGATTTGGATGTGGCCGCGCGGATGCAGCGGCCGCTCCAGGCGGCGCACCACCTCCTGGCCGGGGGCGAGGTCGGGGAGGGCGGCGAGGTTGTCACCCAGGCTGCGGCCGGTGACGGTTAGGCAATCGCCGTCGAGCAGGCCGTTGGCGAGCAGGTAGCGCATCACCGCCGGCGTGCCGCCGGCGCGGTGCAGGTCCTCCTGCACGTAGCGGCCGCTGGGCTTGAGGTCGCCCAGCAGCGGCACCCGCTCGGAGACCCGCTGGAAGTCGGCGAGCTCGAGCGCGACGCCGGCGGCGCGAGCGATGGCGAGCAGGTGGAGCACCGCGTTGGTCGAGCCGCCGATGGCGGTGACCACCACCATGGCGTTTTCGAAGGCGGCGCGGGTGAGGATCTGCCGCGGCGTGATCTCGCGCTCGAGCAGCTCGAGGATCGCCGCCCCCGCCGTCCGGCACTCGGCGAGCTTTCCGGGATCCTCGGCGGGTGTCGAGGAGCTGTAGGGAAGCGTCATCCCCAGCGCCTCGGCGGCGCAGGCCATGGTGTTGGCGGTGTACATGCCGCCGCAGGCGCCGGCCCCCGGGCAGGCGTGACGGACGATGGCGCGGCGCTCCTCCTCGTCGATGCGGCCGGCGAGGTGCTCGCCGTAGCTCTGGAAGGCGGAGACGACGTCGAGCACGCGGCCGTTCCAGCGGCCGGCGCGGATGGTGCCGCCGTAGACCATCAGCGCCGGGCGGTCGAGGCGGGCCATGGCGATGAGGCAGCCCGGCATGTTCTTGTCGCAGCCGGGGACGGCGACGATGGCGTCGTGGAAGTGGGCGCCGGAGGCGGTCTCCAGCGAGTCGGCGATCAAGTCGCGCGAGGGCAGCGAGTAGCTCATCCCGGCGGTGCCCATGGAGATGCCGTCGGAGACGCCGATGGTGTTGTAGCGCAGCCCGACGAGGCCGGCTGCCACCACCCCGACCTTGACCTCGGCGGCGAGGCGGTCGAGGTGGCTGTTGCAGGGGTTGCCCTCGAAGCCCATGCTGGCGATGCCCACCTGCGGCTTGCCGAGGTCCTCCTCGGTGAGGCCGGCACCGAGCAGCATCGCCTGCGAGGCGCCCTGCGAGCGCACCTGGGTGAGCTGGGCGCTCATGCGATTGAGCGGCCCTCTGCTCACCCGTAGGCCTCCACCGCCCCGGCGACGCGCATGAGACGCGGGCGCCCGGCCGGCGACAGCCAGCCGAAGCGGTCGGGCACGTCGCCCTGCACGATGGCGTAGAAGGCGCGCTGCAGGCGGGTGGTGAGCGGGCCCCGGCGGCCGCCGCTCACCGGCCGGCCGTCGAGCGAGCGCACCGGCGTGATCTCGGCGGCGGTGCCGGTCAAGAAGATCTCGTCGGCGACCTCCAGCATCTCGCGCGGAATGGCCGCCTCGCGCACCGGCTCGCCGAGCTCGGCGAGCAGCTGCATGACGAAGCGCCGGGTGATGCCGTCGAGGATGGAGCAGGAGACCGGCGGCGTGTAGACGGTGCCGTCGACGACGGCGAAGACGTTCTCACCGCTGCCCTCGCTGACCATGCCGTTGGCGTCGAGGGCGATCCCCTCGTGGGCGCCGCGGTCGCGCGCCTCCATGGCGATGAGCTGCGAGGCGACGTAGTTGCCGCCCACCTTGGCGAGCAGCGGGTAGCTGCCAGGCGCCGGCCGCCGCCAGCTGGTGATGACGACGTCGACTCCCTGCTCGATGGTGTCTTCACCCAGGTACTCGCCCCAGGGAAAGGCGAGCACCGAGACGTGCACGGGATGGCGGCGGCCGTCGAGGTGGAAGCTGCCGGCCCCTCTGAAGGCGATCGGGCGGACGTAGGCGGCGTCGAGCTCGTTGGCGGCTAGGGTGGCGATGACGGCGAAGGCGAGCTGCTCCTCGTCGTAGGGGATCTGCAGCTTGAAGACGTGCGCCGAGCGCAGGAAGCGGCGCAGGTGCTCGCGGAGCCCGAGCACCGCCGGGCCGCTGGGCGTGGCGTAGACGCGGATGCCCTCGAAGACGCTGCTGCCGTAGTGCAGCGCGTGGCTCGCCACCGAGACGGTGGCCACTCGCGCCGAGCGCAGCTCGCCATCCATCCACACCCAGCCGGGGTGTTTCATGGCGCCGCCCGCAGCGCCGGCTCGGCGGCGGCCGCGGCGCCGGCGGTCGAGGCGGTGGTGGTCGCCGCCGCAGCGGCGGCCGGCGGGCGCGGAGCGGCAGCGGCGGGCGCCTCGGCGGCCGCCAGCCAGGGCATCATGCCGCGCAGCTGGCGCCCCACCTCCTCGATGGGGTGGATGCGGCCCTGCGCCCGCCAGGCGTGGAAGCGCGGCGCGCCGGCGCGGCTCTCGTCGAGCCACTCCTTGGCGAACTCACCGTTCTGGATGCGGGCGAGCAGCGCCCGCATGGTGTCGCGGGTCTGCGCGTTCACCACCTTCGGCCCGGCGGTGTAGTCGCCGTATTCGGCGGTGTCGGAGATCGAGTAGCGCATGAACGACAGGCCGCCGCGGTAGATGAGGTCGACGATCAGCTTGAGCTCGTGCAGGCACTCGAAGTAGGCGATCTCCGGCTGGTAGCCGGCCTCCACCAGGGTCTCGAAGCCGGCCTGCACCAGCGCCGAGACGCCGCCGCAGAGCACCGCCTGCTCGCCGAAGAGGTCGGTCTCGGTCTCCTCGGCGAAGGTCGTCTCTAGCACGCCGGCGCGGGTGCAGCCCAGGGCATGCGCGTAGGCGAGGGCGCGGCCGTGGGCCCGGCCGGTGGCGTCCTGGGCGACGGCGATCAGCGCCGGCGGCGCCTCTCCCTGCTCGTAGAGCTCGCGCAAGCGGTGGCCCGGGCACTTGGGCGCCACCATCGTCACGTCCACCTCCGGCGGCGCCACCACCTCGCCGTAGCGCACGGCGAAGCCGTGGGCGAAGAGCAGCATGGCCCCCGGCTTGAGGTTCCCGGCGATGTGGTTGCGGTAGACCTCCCCCGCCTTGGGGTCGGGAACGAGGACGACGACGACGTCGGCCTCGTGGGCGGCCTCGGCGACGCTCATCACCGGCAGGCCGGCGGCCGTCGCCTTGGCGCGGCTCGCCGAGGTCTCCGGCAGGCCGACGCGGACGTCGATGCCGCTGTCGTGCAGGTTGAGCGCGTGGGCGTGCCCCTGCGAGCCGTAACCGATGATCGCCACCTTGGCGTCGGCGAGCAGCGTGGGATCGGCGTGCTGGTCGTAGTAGATCTTGGCGGGCATGGGGAAGTCCTCCTCGTTACACTCCCTCGCGCTCGGCGAGGGGCTCGATGAAGCTGGCGCCGTTGGTCGACAGCAGGGCGGGGGCGAGCGCGTCCTCCCACTCCTCGGGGGCGGCGGCGGGCAGGGCCAGCGCACCGCTACGGGTCATGGCGAGAATGCCGAAGGGGCGCAGCAGCGCCACCAGGCGGGCGATGTCGACCGAGGTGGCGCTCATCTCGAGCACCAGCGACGCCGGCGACACCTCGACCACCCGTGCGCCCTGGAGCTGGGCGAGCTGCAGCACCTCGGCGCGGGTGGCGGAGCCGGCGCGCACGCGCAGCAGCACCAGCTCGCGCGCCACTCCCGGCTCCTCGGCGAGGTCGGCGACCCGCCGCACGGCGATGAGCTTGTAGAGGTTCTCGGTCACCAGCCGCGGCGACGAGGTGCGCGAGTCGACCACCACGGTGAGGCGCGAGGTGCCGGGGTCCTCGGTGGCGGCAACCGTCAGGCTCTGCACGCCGAAGTTCTTGCGGCGCAGCAGGCCGGCGACGCGCTGCAGGGCGTCGGGCTGGTTGTCGACGGTGACGACGAGGGTGTGGTGCATGGTCTCGCTCCTCTGGAATCAACGGATGCGGTCGGCCGCCGGGCGGCGGATCATGGCGTCGAGGGAGGCGCCGGCGGGCACCATCGGGTAGACGATCTCGTCCCGCTCGACGACGAACTCGATGAGATAGGGCCCGTCATGGGCGCGCGCCGCGGCGATGGCGGGAGCCACCTCCTCGCGCTGAGACACCCGCCGCGCCTCGATGCCGAAGGCGCCGGCGAGCTTGATGAAGTCGGGGTTCTTGAGGGGCGTCGCCATGTAGCGCTCCTCGTAGAAGAACTCCTGCCACTGCCGCACCATGCCG
>DASYUP010000630.1:0-4164 GCA_036001185.1 Thermoanaerobaculia bacterium | reverse complement strand
CCGGGGACCGGCGCCGGCAAAGAGACCGTAGGTCGCGCACGGGTCGCTGAGCTCGCGGCGGTAGGTGCGTGGCGACCTGCGGGCGAGCATCCCCCGTGACCACATGGCCGGCGCCGGTCCCCGGCGGAGGTGCGGCCTGCCGGCGCTCTACCACCGTCGCCGCGAATGACACTCTCCGATCTCGGCGCCGCCGCTCGAGTCGCGCTACACATCCATCCGCGTCGCCAGCATCGCGTCCCCGTACGAGTAGAACCGGTACCCCTCCACCACCGCCTCGCGGTACGCGGCGAGCACCCGCTCGGTACCGGCGAAGGCGCAGACGAGCATGAGCAGCGTCGAGCGTGGGAGGTGGAAGTTGGTGAGCAGCGCATCGACGACCTCAAACCGGAAGCCCGGGTAGATGAACAGCCGCGTGCTGCCACTGCCAGCTGGCACCGCACCGTCGTGCTCCGCCGCTGCGCTCTCGAGCGTGCGCACGACGGTGGTGCCAACCGCTACCACCCGGCGTCCGGCGGCGCGCGCGGCGGCGATCGCCGCCGCGGTCGCCTCAGGGACGACGTAGCGCTCGGCATCCATCGCGTGCTCGTGCACCAGCTCGGCGGTGACCGGTTTGAAGGTGCCGAGGCCGACGTGGAGGGTGACGGCGGCGCGCTCGATGGCACGGGCATCGAGGGCGGCGAGCAGGGCGTCGTCGAAGTGCAGGCCGGCGGTGGGGGCGGCGATGGCGCCCGGCTGGCGGGCGTAGACGGTCTGGTAGCGCTCGCGGTCGGTGGCGTCGTCGCGACGGTGGATGTAGGGCGGCAATGGCACGTGGCCGAGCTGCTCGAGGTGGGGCTCGACGGCGGTCGAGAAGCGCAGGCGGAAGCGTCCGTCGTCGCCGCGCTCCACCACCTCGGCGGCGAGATCGGGGGCGAGCTCGAGCACCGTTCCCGGTCGCGCCCGGCGTCCTGGCTTGAGCAGCACCTCCCACTCGCGCTCCCCCTGCCGCTCGGCGAGCAGGATCTCGACCTGGCCGCCGCCGGGAACGCGACGCGCGAAGAGACGCGCCGGCAGCACCCGGGTGTCGTTGACCACCAGCAGGTCGCCCGGGCGCAGCAGGTCGGGCAGCTCACGGATGCGGCGGTGCCGGGCCGCACCCGCGGCGTCGAGGGCCAGCAGGCGGCTCTCGCCGCGTGGCAGCGCGCGCTGGGCGATGGCGGCGTCGGGGAGGGTGAAATCGAAGTCGCTGACGAGCACCGGTGGGAAGTCAACCACGGGCGGCTGCCGCTGACCAATGCCGGTAGCCGGGGCCACTCTGCACTGGCGGGCGAATCGTCGGCTGGGCCCCCAGGGTTTACAATCCCGCGGCCCGCCGGCCGCGCGGGCGCACCCTCACGGTTCCACCCACCCAGGCTGCGGCGGCCGGCGCGCGACGGCGGGCCAGCGCGAGAGAGAGGCGACGATGGAGATCCACGACAACGTCCTCGCGACGATAGGGAACACGCCGCTGGTGCGGCTGGGCCGCTTCCACCGCGGTCCGGCGGTGCTGGCGGTCAAGCTGGAGATGTTCAACCCCGGCGGCTCGGTGAAGGACCGCATCGGCCTGGCGATGATCGAGCAGGCCGAGCGCGACGGCTTGCTGAACCCGGGCGGCACGGTCGTCGAGCCCACCTCCGGCAATACCGGCGTCGGCCTCGCCCTCGCCTGCATCCTGCGTGGCTACCGGCTCGTCTGCACGGCGGCCGACAAGATCCCCGAGGAGAAGGTGGCCCTGCTGCAGGCGTTGGGAGTGAAGGTCATCCGCTGTCCCACCAACGTCGCCGCCGACGATCCGCGCTCCTACTACAAGGTGGCCGAGCGGATTCGCGACGAGGAGGGGGCCTTCCTCCCTTACCAGTACTACAACCAGGCGAACCCGGAAGCGCACTACCGCACCACCGGGCCGGAGATCTGGCGGCAGACGGACGGCAAGGTCACTCACTGGGTGGCCGGCATCGGCACCGGCGGCACCATCAGCGGCGTCGGCAAGTACCTCAAGGAGCAGAACCCGGCGGTCAAGGTGGTGGCCGTCGACACCGTCGGCAGCATCTACAAACACCTCTTCGAGACCGGCGAGATGCCGCCCGCCGAGCAGATCCACCAGTACCTCATCGACGGCATCGGCGAGGACTTCCTCCCTTCGACGGCGTGGCTCGACTGCGTCGACGAGGTGATCGCGTGCGACGACAAGAGCGCATATCGTGCGACGATGGAGGTGGCGCGCAGCGAGGGGATCTTCGGCGGCTCGTCGTCCGGAGCCGCCGCCGCGGTGGCGCGGCAGGTGGCGGCGCGTGAAGGCGAAGGGGCGCTGGTGGTGACGCTCTTCCCCGATTCGGGCGAGCGCTACCTGTCGAAGCTCAACGAGCGGTGGATGCGCGACAAGGGGTTGATCGACTGAGCGATGGCTGAACAAGAGCCGGTCCGCTCCGAGGCCTTCCGCGATGCCATGCGCCACCTGCCGGCCGGCGTCACGGTGGTGACGGTGCGCGCCGGCGAGCAGGTGCACGGGCTCACCGTCTCGGCCTTCTGCTCGGTGTCGCCCGATCCGCCGCTGGTGGCAGTGGTCATCGACAACCGTCACACCGCCTACCCGCTGCTGCAGCAGGAGGGAGCGGTGTTCGCCGTCAACATTCTCCACCAGGACCAGGTCGAGCTCTCCAACCGCTTCGCCTGGCTCAAGGACGAGGACCGCTTTGGCGCCGGCGACTGGCGCCCGGCCGTCACCGGCGCGCCGGTGCTGGGCGATGCCCTCGCCTGGCTCGACTGCGTGGTGCGTGAGCGCTACGCGGCCGGCACGCACACCGTCTACATCGGCGAGGTTCGCGCCAGCGGCGTCCCGCGCCCCGACGAGCCGCCGCTGTTGTACTGGAACCGGGGCTACCGCAAGCTGACGCGGCACGACTAGCGTCGGTCAGTAGTCGCGCCGACATCTGTGCCGTCCGGTCGCGTCAGCGCTGCCGTGCGAGAGCGTCGGCGATGCGAGCGGCGATGGGCGCCGCGGCGCTGCCGCCGGCGGCCCTGGTCGGTCACACGGCGGCACCGAGCAGCAGGAGACCGAGGAATCCCAGCCGGCCGGGCCAGGGGCCGAAGCGCGGCCCCCACAGCGCCGCCACGCCGCCCGCCATGGCGAGCATCACCAGGTCGGCGAGGGTGAGCAGGGTCGCTTGCAGCCGCCGTCCGCGCGGCACGTCCTCGTCGGCACTGGCGCTCAGCGCGGCACCTCGGCCCGCGGGTCGAGCGCCCCCTGCAGGCCCTCGGCGAGTAGCGCCGAGGCGAGCACCGCGAGGGCGATGGCGAGCCCGGGGAAGGCGGCCACCCACCAGCCGCCCGGCAGCGACGCCTGGGCCTCGGCGAGCAGGCTGCCCCAGCTCGCCTGCGGCGGCTGCACGCCGAAGCCGAGCCAGGAGAGCGCCGCCTCGGCGAGCAGCGCATCGCCCAGCCGCAGCGCCGCGGTGACCAGCACCGGCGCCAGGGCGAGTGGCAGCAGGTGGCGGCGCAGCAGCCGCCACGGCGGCACGCCGCCGGCGCGCGCTGCCAGCACGAACTCCTCGCCGCGCAGGCGGCGCAGCTCGGCGCGCACGAGGCGGGCGACTTCCATCCAGCCGGTGGCGGCGAGCGCCACTACCACCAGGGTCTCGCCGGCGCCCGCCAGCGCCGCCAGCGTCAGCACGAGGAACAGACGCGGGAAGGCGAGCAGCGCGTCGACGCCGCGCGACAGCAGGCCGTCGAGCCATCGCGGCCCCAGCCCGGCCGCCGCCCCGACACCGATGCCGAGCAGCAGCGCCAGCCCGACCGCCAGCAAACCGACGCGCAGCGAGACGCGGGCGCCGAGCAGCAGCCGCGAGGCGAGGTCGCGGCCGTAGCGATCGGTGCCCAGCGGGAAGGCGAGCGGCCGCAACGCGACGACGCTGCCTGCCGGCAGCCGCTGCGTGTTGCCCTGGCGGCGAAGCACCAGCTCGCCTTCCCCTTCACCGACGCGGCGCTCGGCGCTCTCGGCGAGCAAGGTGCGGCCGTCGGCGAGGGTCACCGCCAGCCGGGCGCTGCCCGGCGGCAGCAGCCGCCCCGCTGCCGGATCCCAGGCGCGCGCCGGGTCGTGAGGCGCCAGCCAGGGCGCGAGCAGCGCGACGGCGGCGAGCAGCAGCGCCA
>DASYUP010000629.1:0-2212 GCA_036001185.1 Thermoanaerobaculia bacterium | reverse complement strand
AGGAAGCTCCTCACCCAGGCCCTTCTCACGATCCAGACGCCGAGAATGAGGATGACGATGAGCCACTCGCGGAGTCCGATGCCCAG
The DNA here is from genome assembly GCA_036001185.1 of Thermoanaerobaculia bacterium. GTDB lineage: Bacteria > Acidobacteriota > Thermoanaerobaculia > Multivoradales > JAIOJS01 > DASYQD01. Next base: position 2,126 of record DASYUP010000629.1, on the reverse strand, counting down.
CATGGCGTCTCCTCTCAGGTGCAAGGGGTACCGGATTGCCGCGGTGCGTATTTCTCGAGCTCTGGCGGCGGTGGGCCCAGCCCCGGGGGCGGCGGCAGCGCCTCGCGCCAGCCGGCGAGCACGCCCTTGACCTTGGCGATCGCCGCCGCCTGGTTGCCGCGCGGCAGCTCGCGCAGGAAGGCGACGACGAAGGCGGCGACGACGAAGGCGAGGAAGCGCGCCCGCTGCAACGCGCTGCCGTAGCGGCGCACGTAGAGGGCGCTGCTCCTGGCGAGCTGGAAGTTGCGGGCCGGCGTGTAGCCGCCGGTGGTCCAGGCGACGCGGTGATGGAGCACCGCTTGCGGTGCATAGAGGCAGCGCCAGCCGGCGCGGGCGAGGCGGGTGCAGAAGTCGGCGTCGTCGGCGCAGATGAAGTAGAGCGGGTCCCAGGCGCCGGCTGCCTCGGCCGCGGCGCGGCGCACGAGGATGGCGCAGCCGTTGACGTAGTCGACGGGGCCGGGCCGGTCGTACTGGCCGCGGTCGATCTCGCCGTAGCCGCGCTCGCGGGTGACGGCCTCGCGGAAGCGCAGGATGCCGCCGGCCGACCAGAGGCGGCGCTCGCCGCCGTGGAAGTAGCACTTGGGCCCGACGGCGCCGGCCTGCGGGTCGGCCTCGGCGGCGGCGACCAGCCGGTCGAGCATGTCGGGCTCGACCTCGATGTCGTTGTTGAGCAGCAGCACGTAGTCATAGCCGTTGGCGAAGGCCCAGCGGAAGGCGGCGGCGTAGCCGCTGGCGCTGCCGCGGTTCTCGGGCAGGCGGAGCTGGCGGAGGTCGGGGAAGGCGGCGGCGAGGGCGGCGACGGAGCCGTCGCGGGAGCCGTTGTCGAGGACGACGAGGTCGAAGCGCGGGTAGGTCATGCGCGACAGGCTGGCCACGGCGTCGTGGGTGACCTCGCGGCCGTCGTAGTTGATGACGATGGCGGCGACGCGCGGGAGCGCCGTGGAGGTGGGAGTTGCAGCCGAACCCATGGCGCGGTCATTGAACCACAGGTGTTGGCGTGGATGCGGGTGGTGGCACGCAGCCGCCACTGTTGGTGAACGCGCGCGATCAACGGCCGACCAAGGTCGCCGATCGGGCGCGAGCCACGGCCGCGTGCTGCCGATCGTCCCTGAGTGGCCCTCTTCTGGTGTAGGGGCGGGGCTTGTCCCCGCCCGGGGTGGGGTGCCGGGGGTTTGGCCGGTAGCATGCGTCCGCACATGGGTGAGGCGATCACTCCGCGGCCTCCTTTGTCTCGCCGGCTGCTGCCCCGCCTGCTGCTGGTGACGGTGAGCCTCGCGCTGTCGCTCCTCATCGGCGAGCTGGCAGTGCGGCTGCTGCGCCCCCAGGAGGCGATGACGATCACGCCGCGAGGGCTGTATGTGCCCGACCCGCCCCGCCGCTATCGGCTGCGGCCCGGTTACGTGGGGACGATGACGAATCACGTCGAGTTCGCCCACCGCGTGGCGATCAATGGGTACGGCATGCGCGGTCGTGAGGCGGCGGGGCGACGAGAGCCGGGAGTGCTACGCGTGCTCGTGCTCGGCGACTCGTTCACCTTCGGCGTGGGCGCGGCGGAGGACGAGACCTATCCGGCACGCCTCGAGGCGCACTTGCGCGAAGCCGGGGTGAGGGCGACGGTGGCAAACGCCGGCGCGCCCGGTTACGGCGTCCCCGACGAGGTGGCCTGGTACGAGCGCTGGGGCCCGGAGGTGGCGCCCGACGTCGTGGTGATCGCGCCCTTCCTCGCCAACGACCTGCAGGACGCGGCGCCCGCCACGAGCGTGCGCGTCGTCGGCGGTGAGCTGGTCGCCGGCGACCAGCGGGGCGGCGCCCGGCGGTGGCTCTACTACCACTCCCACCTGTTCCGACTCCTCAAGTCGTCGCTCCTCGAAGGGGCGCTGCGAGGCCGGTTGGGGCTTGCCGAGCCCTGGGCGCGTCGCCAGCAGCGGGCCGAGCTCGCCCTCTACGCGCCAGCGCCACCCGCCGAGCTCGGCGCCGCCATCGCCGCCACCGACGCGGCCATCGCGCGCTTTGCGAAGCTCACGACCGAGCGGCACGAGCGGGCGGTCGCGGTGCTCGTTCCGTCGCTGCCGCAGGTCGATCCCCGC
>DASYUP010000628.1:0-6746 GCA_036001185.1 Thermoanaerobaculia bacterium | reverse complement strand
GTGGTGGAGCGCCACGCCGGGCCGCATCACGAGGGGCACTGGCGGACGACGCCGCGGGTAGACGCCATCGAGTTCCGCGGCGGGCTGCCGCCGGCGGCGCTGGCGCAGGGAGTGCGCGATGGTGCGCTCGACCTGGCGCATGGGCTCGAGCCGGCGGCGCTCGAGGAGATCGCCCGCGACCGCCACCTCGGCCTCACCCTCCTCGAGTCGCCGCGGCGTAGCCTCTACTTCCTGCTCTTCGCCGGTCAGGGAGCGCTGGGTACGAGCCGCGGGGCTCGCCGCGCCCTCGGCGGTGTGCTGCGCGTCCACGACCTGGTGCACGCCACCCTCGGTCGCCTGGCCCAGCCGGCCACCGGCGTGCTGCCGCCGGGAGTGCTCGGCCACGAGCCCGGCGGGCGCCGGACATCGCTGTCGCGCGAGGAGGCCGAGGCGCTGCTGCTCGCCTCCGGCCTGCGCCGGCCGCTGCACCTGCGCGCCGCCGTCCATCCCGTGCTCCAGGATCGCTACGCCGGCGTCACCGGCGCCCTGCTGCACGCCTGGGCGGAGCTGGACATCGAGGTCGAGGTCGTCACCGGCACCCTCGAGCAGTACCAGCAGGCGCTGCACGAGCCGGTGGACTCTTCGGGCGCCCGGCTCGACCTGCTGCTCGGCCGCTGGATCGCCAACTACGACGACCCCGACAGCTTCACCGGCGCCCTCTTCCACTCGCGGGCCGGCTACTTCCGCGCCTGGATGCCTGGCGCCGCCGCCGTTGCCGCCGGCGATGGCGGAAGCTCCGACGCCCGCACCACCACCGGCGCCCTGCTCGACGAGGCGATGGAGCGGGCCCGCGCCGAAGGCGAGCCCGCCTCCCGCGAGCGGCTGTACCGCCGTCTCGAGGGGCTGCTCGCCGAGGACGCCCGGGTGGTGCCTCTCTTCCACGACCTCGACAGCCGGGTGGCGGGGCCGCGCCTGCGCAACGTGGTGCTGCGCGGCACGCTGCCCTACGTCGGCTATGCCGAGCTCGCGGTCGGCGAACCGCCGGCGCGCTCGCAGCAACGTCGCGAGCGCCGCGGCGCGCTGCGCATCCCCATCTCCGGCCGGCTGCAGTCGGTCGATCCCGGGCAGACCATCTTCACCTGGCAGGGAGACGTCATCCCCACTGTCTTCGAGACCCTCACCCGCGAGAACGAGGCGGCGCAGATCGCCCCCTTCCTGGCGGCGCGTGTCGAGGCGAGCGACCAGGGGCGGCGCTTCCGCTTCCGCCTGCGCGAGGACGTGCGCTTCCACGACGGCCGGCCGCTCACCGCCCGCGACGTACGCTGGTCGTTCATCCGCCTGCTGCGCAACCCGGCCAACGAGAACCGCTGGCTGCTCTCGCCCATCCGTGGCGCGCGGCAGCTGCTCGAGGAGGGGCAAGGCGAGCTCCTCGGCTGCCGCGTCGAGTCCGACCACGAGCTGGTCGTCGAGCTCGAGGAGGCGGTGTCGGTCTTCCCCGCCCTGCTCGCCCACCCCTCGGCCTCCATCGTGCCCGAGGGGCTCGAGTCCTTCGACGGCAGCTGGACCGACGGCGTCGTCGGCACCGGTCCCTTCCGCATCACCCACTTCGCGCCCGGTGCGCGGCTCGAGCTGGAGGCCAATCCCGGCTACTGGCGGCCCGGGCTGCCGCGCAGCCAGCGGTTGGTGTTCACCTTCGGCTGGTCGCCGGGCGAGATGGCGGCGGCGCTGCGCGGCGGCGAGCTGTCGCTGGTGACCGGCCTGCCGCTAGCCGAGGTCGAGGAGCTGCGGCGCGACCCCCACCTCTCCTCACAGCACCACGAGATCCCCACCCTGTCGACCTACTACCTGGTGCTCAACGCGCACCAGGGACCGCTGGCCGACGAGGCGCTGCGCCACGAGCTCATCTCCGCCCTCGACGTCGACGGCCTCGTGCAGCGGCACATCGGCCGGCTGGGAGTGACGGCGCGCGGGCTGGTGCCGCCGGGGCTGCTCGGCTACCGCGGGCAGTGGCGCCCGGCGCTCACGCCGGCGCCGCGCGGCAACCCCAGCAGGGGCGATCGCGAGCTGACGGTGCTGGTGCAGACCGCCTACGGCGAGCTCTACGCGGAGCTCACCAGCGCCCTGCTGGCAGCGCTCACCGCCCGCGGCTTCACCGTCAAGACCGTCGAGCTGCGCAGCAACTACCGCGAGCTGCTGGCCACCACCCGCGTCGACCTCTTCCTCGCCCGCTGGGTCGCCGACTACCCGGACGCCGACACCTTCCTCTACCACCTGCTGCACTCCGACGCCGGCCTCTTGGGACACTTCCTCGGCGATCCCGAGATCGACCGCCTGATCGAGCAGGGGCGCCGCGAGGCCTCCCCCGAGGTACGCCACGACCTCTACCTGGCGGTGGAGCGGCGGCTGTCGGAAAGGGCGCTGCTGCTGCCGCTCTTCCACGAGCAGGGGCACTGCTTCGTGCGGCCCGAGGTGCGCGGCTTCTCACGTCGCTTCGCCAGCGTCGACATCGACCTGGCGCTGCTGTGGGTGGAGTGAGCAGGGCGGGGGCAGGCGAGCTGCCCCCTACCGGGAGGGGGCGAGGCCGAGGGTCGTGAGCAGATCTCGCAGGTCCGCCGGCAGCGGGGTCTCGAGCTCCATCGCCTCACGGGTCACCGGGTGGGTGAAGGTCAGTCGCGCCGCATGCAGCGCCTGACGGTGGAAGGGCGGCGTCACGCCGGCACCGTAGAGCGGATCGCCGACGATGGGCAGCGCGCTGGCGGCGAGGTGAACGCGCAGCTGGTGCGTGCGACCGGTACGCGGGCGGCAGGCGAGCAAGGCGTGCTCGCCGGTGGCAGCCACGACGCGCCAGTCGGTCACCGCCGGGCGGCCGCCGGGGGCACCGGCGAGCCGGCGCTTGGGGTCGGAGGGATCGCGGGCGATGGCGAGCTCGATGCGCCCACCGTCGGCCGGCGGCCGGCCGTAGACGACGGCGAGGTACTCCTTGCCGACCTCGCGACGCTGGAAGGCGCGAGCGAGGCCGGCGTGGGCGGCACGAGTCTTGGTCACCAGCATCAGGCCCGAGGTGTCCTTGTCGAGCCGGTGGACGAGCCGCGGGTGGGCGGCGCCCTGCCACTCGCGGGCGCGCCACAGCAGGCCGTTGAGGAGGGTGCCGTCGCGATGCCCCCAGGTGGGATGGACGACGAGGCCCGCCGGCTTGTCGAGCGCCAGCAGGTGGTCGTCCTCCCAGAGGATGACGAGCGGCAGCTCCTGCGCCCGCAGCGGCGGCTCGTCGGCAGGAGGCGGCGGCAGCGCCACCGCCACCAGGTCGCCCCTGGCGAGCCGCAACGACGGCTTCGCCGCCGCCTCACCGTTGACCTGTACACGGCCGTCGCGCACCCAGCGCGCCACCGCCACCCGCGGCAGCGCCAGGTCGGCGAGGTGGCGGACGAGCGCACGGTCGAGGCGCACGCGAGCGTCACCGCGATCGGCGTGGAAGGTGCGGATGGGCGCGGTCACGAGGGGAGCTTAGATGGCGGGGCGGCTACCGGGCTGCGGGGACGATGTTCGGCGAGGCCGGAAGACCACGCGTTGCGCGCTTCCGCGGCGATCATTGACAGGTCAACTAACGCACCTCTACCATCCGCCCGTGGCCCGCCGCTCCCGCCTCCTCGACGAGCTCCGCCAGCGGCGCCCGTTTCCCTCGCCGGCCGATGAGGCCCTGGTCAGCCTGCTGCGCACCACCGACGTGGTGCGCCGTCACCTCGCCGCCACCCTCGAGCAGAGCGGCGTGACGCCACAGCAGTACAACGTGCTGCGCATCCTCCGTGGCGCCGGCGAGGAGGGCCTGCCCACCCTCGAGATCGCCGACCGCATGATCGAGCAGACGCCGGGCATCACCCGTCTGCTCGATCGTCTCGAGGCCAAGGGCCTCGTACGCCGCCAGCGCTGCGGCCACGACCGGCGGCAGGTGCTCTGCTGGCTCACCGCTGCCGGAGGCGAGCTGCTCGCCGACCTCGACGCTCCGTTGGTCGCGAGGGCCAAAGAGCTCTTCGTTGACATCGAACCGCGGGAGACCGCCACTCTTCTCGCGCTGCTCGAGCGCCTGCGTGCGGCGGCGGACGGGCGCGGCGCGGCGGACGAATGAAACGGGCTAGCACCTTGCCTCGATCCGCGACAGAATGAGCTGGGTCGACGCATGGCAAAGCACCATCGCCGCTTCCCTCGCGTGCCCTCCGCCAACACCGTCCTGGTCGCTCAGGTAGACGGCGAGGCCGTGGATCGGTTCGCCCGCACGGCCACTGTGGGCCTCGGCGGCTGCGGCTTCAACTACCCCGAGCCGCTGGCCACCGGCGCCATCGTCGAGCTGATGATCGCCGTGCGCCCGGAGGCGATCAAGACGCTGGCCCGCGTCGTCTACCAGAACCCGTCACCCGACGGCAGCGGCTTCGAGGTGGGGGTCGAGTTCCTGGCCCTCGACACCGAGCACCGGCGGATCCTCGAGAAGCTGCTGGGGCCCTCGGGGCCCGGCGCCGCGGTCGGCTGACGGGTCAGCGGTCCGCGTCGCCAGCAAGCCGGCTAGGGAGCGATGGCGCGGCGGGAGGGGCAACGCCCGGCCGGGGGGCGCGGCCGGGCGCTGGTGCGCTCCGCCGTCGTCAGTGACGCGCGGCCTGGACGTTGATCTTCGTCTCGGCGATCCTCGTCAGCTTCTTGTCGGCCTCGCCCTCCTCGTTGAGGGTGCGCTGCAGCAGGTCGACGAAGTCGTTGCGGCCCAGTCGCTCGGCGTAGGTGCGAATGGTGCCGTAGACGGCCATCTCGTAGTGCTCGACGCGCTGCGCCGCGGCGATGAGGCCGGCGTCGCAGGTGTCATCGTCGCCCTTGGCGCCGATCATGTCGTCGCCTTCCTTGAGCAGCCCCTTGATCCCTTCGCAGGTCTCGCGATCGGGGTCCTTGCCGGCGCTGCGGAAGATCTGCTCCAGCCGCTCGACGTGATGGCGAGTCTGCTCGAGGTGCTCGCGGAAGGCGGTCTTGAGCTGCGGGTCGTTGGCGGCATCCGCCATCTTGGGCAGCGCGTCGGTGATCCGCTTCTCGGCGTCGTAGATGTCCTTGACCTGGTTCCAGAAGAGATCCTCGAGGTTGTTGAATTCCGGTTTGAGTAACTGCATGAGGGCCTCCTTTGCTGCGTTTGCGCGGCGGCGTTGCAACTTCCGCCGTCCCGTTCTTGCAACCCCGCGCGCCCTGCTGACGATCGCTGCCCCCGCGCGCGGTGGCGGGACGCGCCGATGGGTCCGCCGCGGCAACCCCACCGGCGAGCTCGAGCCAGACGACCTAACAAGCGAGCAACCCACGTGCCACGAAGGTGCGACGGAGCGACGCGCCTCAGGGCTCGCCGGCGCGTCGGGCCGTCCAGGCGCGGCAGACGTAGGGCACGCCCACCGTGCCGCGATCGGGCAGCAGAGGCGTCAGGTCGGCCAGCAGCCGGGCGACCTCCTCGGAGGTGGCGCTGTTGGCGAGCACGTTGTGGCTGCGCCAGAGGTCGAGGTAGCGCTCCCGGCTCATCTCCACCTGGTGCCGCACCTCGAGCCGCTCGGCGCGCGCGAACCAGCCGCCCTCGACCAGCACGGCGCTCCAGTCGCGGGCGCGATAGCCCTCGTCGAAGCCGGGCACGATCTGCTCGATCAGCTCGTGGGTGCGTTGCAGCAGCGGCGAGCGCGGTATGTCGCGGTCGTTCCACAGCACCGTCAATGCGCCACCGGGCACCAGCACACGATGCAGCTCGGGCAGGGCGCGCGGCGGGTCGGCCCAGTGGAACGCCTGCGCCGCCACCACCCAGCGCTGGCTCGCCGCCGGCAGCCCGGTGGCCTCGAAGCTGCCGTCGAGCCAGCCGACGCCGTCGAGCGCCGGCGCCTGCGCCCGCATCGCCCGGTTGGGCTCGACGGCAGTTACGCGCAGCCCGCGCGAAGCCAGCATGGCGGTGAGCAGGCCGGTGCCGGCGCCGACGTCGGCCACCGCATCGCCGGGACCGACACCGGCGAGCCTCACCAGATGCTCGATGACCTCCGGCGGATAGCCCGGCCGCGCCCGGGCGTAGGCGGAGGCCTGCTCGGTGAAGTCGCCGCGGCGACCGCGCGCCTCGGACATCAGCCGCCGGCGACCAGCTGCCCGGCGCGGCGCGTCGACTCGACGATCGCCTTGATGAGGGTGACGCGCAAGCCCCCCTCCTCGAGCTGCAGCAGGCCGTCGATGGTGCAGCCGGCGGGCGTGGTCACGGCATCCTTGAGCAGCGCCGGGTGCTCACCGGTCTCGAGCACCATTTTCGCGGCCCCCAGGCACATCTGCGCCGCCAGCTCGGTGGCGGTGTGGCGCGGCAGGCCGACCTTGACGCCACCCTCGGCGAGCGACTCCAGCACCACGTAGACGAAGGCCGGTCCGCTGGCCGAGAGCGCCGTCACCGCGTCCATGTGCTTCTCGTCGAGCACCATGGTGCGGCCGACAGCGTGGAAGAGCCCCTCGGCCCGCCGCACGTCCTCAGCCGAGGCGTGCTGCCCGCCGCACAGCGCCGTCATCCCGGCGCCGATGAGAGCTGGCGTGTTGGGCATCGCCCGCACCACCGGCAGCGGCAGCGGCAACCGCTCCTCGATGTAGCGGGTGGTGGCGGAGGCGACGATCGACACCAGAAGCTGGCCGGGGACGAGCACCGGGCCGAGCTCGGCGAGCACCTCGGCGAGCACCTGCGGTTTGACCGCCACCAGCACCACCGCGGCGCCGACGACGGCGGCGCGGTTGTCGCT
>DASYUP010000627.1:0-2504 GCA_036001185.1 Thermoanaerobaculia bacterium | reverse complement strand
GGGCACCTCGACGGCCTGCGTGGCCTGACGGTGCTGGTGGTGGAGGATCAGCCGACCAACCAGCGGATCTTGGAGGAGATGGTGCGCAGCTGGGGCTTCGCTGCCGACTGCGTGGCCGACGGCGAGACGGCCCTCACCGCCGTCGCCGCCGCGCGCCACGCTGGCAGGCCCTACGCGTTGGTCCTGCTCGACGCCCAGCTGCCGGCTATGGACGGTTTCGTGGTGGCGGCGAGGATCCGCGAGGAGCCGGGCCCGGGGGGTGAAACCGTCGTCATGATGCTCTCCGCGAGCGGCTCGGCGCGCGAGAGCGCGCGCTGCCGCGAGCTCGGAGCGCCGCTGTGCGTCACCAAGCCAGTCAAGCCCTCGCAGCTGCTCGACATCATCCTCGTCGCCCTCGCCCCGTCCACCCGCGAGCAGGAGATCGCCGAGGCGGCGCCCTTTGCCGAGCCCACGCGTCACCCCGGCCGGCGGCCGCGCATCCTGCTCGCCGAGGACAACCCGGTGAACCGCCAGCTCGTCATCGCCATCCTCCGCCGTCAGGGCATCGCCGTGCAGCCGGTCGTCGATGGTGCCGAGGCGGTGGCGGCCGTCGCCAGGGAGCCCTTCGACCTCGTGCTGATGGACGTGCAGATGCCGCGGATGGACGGCTACGAGGCGACGGCCACCATCCGCCAGGCCGAGCGGGGCACTGGCCGCCACCTGCCGATCGTCGCCCTCACCGCCCACGCGATGAAGGGCGACCGCGAGCTGTGCATGGCGGCGGGGATGGACGCCTACCTGTCGAAGCCGATCCGCTCCGCCGAGCTGCTGGCGACGATCGACCGCCTGGTCCTTCCGGCCAGCAAGTTGCCGGCAGTCCCGGTAGGCGCGCATAGGGCGTTCGACGCCAGGGCTTTCCTGGAGGCCGTCGATGGCGACCGCGAGGTGCAGGCGGAGCTGGTGGAGCTGCTCTGCGCCGAGCTCCCGGTGACGATGGCCGACATCCGCCGCTGTCTGGACGGGGGGGACACCAATGGCTTGCAGCGTGGGGCCCACCGGCTGCGCGGCTCGCTCAAGGTGGTCGGCGCCGACGAGGCGTCACGGGTCGCGCTGGCGGTCGAGATGGCGGGTCGCGAGGGCAACCTCGCCGACGTGGCCGCTCGCTTCGGCGAGCTCGAAGAAGAGATCTCCCGGCTCGAACGCGATCTTGCCGACTTCGCGCGCTCGGAGGCCGCGATGTCACGCGGCGAGTGGCCGTCGCGGCTCGCCATGTGAGTGCCGTGGTCTCGGTGGTACAGTTCGACCATCGACCCATCCTTTGACAGCGACCACCGTCTCGCGTCCTTCTTCGCCGCCCACCGCGCGCTGCGGGCGGTGATCGAAGCCGTCGTCGAAGGGTGCCAGGGGCGCGCCACCGTCGACGGCGACGCGGCGCGGCTGTCGCTCGGCTGCTACGAGCTGTTCGGCGGCGATGCGGCCTCGCCGGGTGCCCGCCGGCTCGTCGCTGAGGCGGCGCGGCCGCGCGAGCTCGTCTATGGCAACGACCCGGCCTGGCGCGAGCTCATTCTTGCCGTTTTTGGCGACGGAGTCTTCGACCGCCCGATGCTCGACTACGACGCCGCCGGCCTCGACGACGCGACACTCGATCGCTTCGTGGCCGCGCTGCCGGCCGGCTTCGCGCTGCGCCCGTTCGACCTCGACCTCGCCGGCCAGCTCGACACCGAGCTCGAGCCGCACGGCCTGCAGGTGTTCGCCAGCGCCGCCGACCTGGCGGAGCACGGCCTCGGCATCGCCATCGTCCGCGACGGTCGCCTGGCCTGCGCCGCCACCTCGTACACGCGCTCGTCGCGGCATGCCGAGGTGGCAATCGCCACCCGCCCCGCCTGGAGGGGCCAGGGACTCGCGGCGGTGGCCGCCGCGGCCTTCATGCGCGAGTGCCGGCGGCTCGGCCTGGTGCCCTGCTGGAGCGCCAGCAACCCGATCTCGCAACGGCTCGCCCTGCGGCTCGGCTACCGGGTCGCGGGTCCCTGCGAGGTCCTCTTCCGGCGTTGACCCGATCCCATCCGTCCTAGTGCACACCGCCCAGCGGAATCGATACGCGGGCGCCGCTCACGCGCGTGCTGCGCGAGCCGCGGGCGGCCGCCGCTGCCGCGGTGGCGGCGAGGGCATTGCGGGGAGGGCTACCGAGGTCTTCCGGCCGGGCGGCGCGACGGGCTACCAGACCAGCTTCCTGTAGCTCCTCGATACGCCGTTCGTCGAAGGGCGCGCGCAGGCTCGAATCACTGGCGATGGGCCCGAGCACGAGCGCCGCGCCGAGCAGCAGGGGGATGCGGATCGACGCGCGATTGCGGTGCAAGTCCCCTCCCTCCGGTCGCCAGCCGGGGTGCTCCACCAGGGCCTTGGTACGTACACCGGGCCGCGGCGCCGGTTCACACAGCGGCGGGCTTACCCCCGCCAGCGGCGACCTCAGCGCCCCAGCATCACCGGGGTGTCGCGATACATCTCCGGGTAGAGCTTCTTCAGCG
>DASYUP010000626.1:0-1896 GCA_036001185.1 Thermoanaerobaculia bacterium | reverse complement strand
ATGCCGTCGCGCACGAACAGCGCCTCGTGGGCGCCCGCCTCCTTCGCCTCCTGCTGCGCCAGCACGTTGGGAAGCAGCGCGATCGACTTGATGTCGCAGCGTGCCCAGCGGAGGTCGGCGACGGTCGCCGTCGCGGCGCCTTCGGCCAGCAGCCCCGGCGGATGGCCGGGCCATGCCTTGGTGGTGACGTAACGGGTGGCCGGCACCGGCGGCTGCGGAAACGCGTGTGCCCGCGGCGCCGCACCGCGGCTCACCTGCAGGTAGACGAGGGCGTCGCCGCCGAGCAGGTCGTTGCGCCGCAGCAGCTCGTCGGCGGCGGCACGCAGCTCTGCCGGCTGGTCGAAGGGCAGGCGCAGGGCGGCGATCCCCTGGCGCAGGCGGCGCTCGTGCTCCGCCCAGAAGAGCAGCCGGCCGCGGCGCGCCAGCAGCGCCTCGTAGATGCCATCGGCAAAGAGGAAGGCGCGGTCCTCGGGAGAAATGCGCGCCTCGCCCAGTGGCACGACCTCCCCGTTGAGGTAGACCAGCATCGCCTGCATGGTGGGGACACAATACTCAATCGAGGGAGGGCGAGCGAAACTGAGGCCGGCGGCGGGGCGCCCGAATTGAGTATCGTGTCCCCACCATGCCACCATGCAGATCGCGACCATGGAGATCCCCACCTACGCCGACGTCGAGGCCGCCGCGGAGCGCATCGCTCCCCACGTCCACCGCACGCCGGTGGTCACCAGCGGCAGCCTCGACCGCGCCGCCGGCGCGCTTCTCTTCCTCAAGTGCGAGAACCTGCAGCGCACGGGTGCCTTCAAGATGCGCGGCGCCAGCAACGCCGTCTGGTCGCTCGGCGACGAGGAGGCGCGACGGGGCGTCGCCACCCACTCTTCGGGCAACCACGGGGCGGCGCTGGCGCGCGCCGCCGGCCAGCGCGGCATCTCCTGCTGGGTGGTGATGCCGGACAACGCCGCCCGTGCCAAGCGCCAGGCGGTCGAGGACTTCGGCGCCCGCGTGGTGCCCTGCGCGGCCACCCAGCAGGCCCGCGAGCAGACCACGGCGCGGCTGCTCGCCGAGACCGGCGCGGTGCTCGTCCACCCCTACGACGATGCGCGGGTGATCGCCGGCCAGGGTACCGCCGCCCGCGAGCTGTTGCAGGAGGTCCCCGACCTCGAGCTGCTGGTGGCTCCCATCGGCGGCGGCGGCCTGGTCTCGGGGACGGCGATCGCCGCCGCCGCGCTGGCCCCGGGGGCGGCGGTCTGGGGCGCCGAGCCGAGCGGCGCCGACGACGCGGCGCGCTCGCTGGCCGCCGGCGCCATCGTGCCGGTGCCGGCCCCGCGCACCGTCGCCGACGGCCTGCGGGCGACGCTCGGCCACCTGCCGCTGGCGGTGCTGCAGACGCACGGAGTGCGCATCGCCACCGTCGACGACGAGGCGATCCTGGGCGCCATGCGCCTGGTCTGGGAGCGCGCCAAGCTGGTGATCGAGCCGTCGGCCGCGGTGCCGGTCGCGGCGCTGATCGAGGGCGCCATTCCCGCAGTGGGCAAGCGAGTCGGCGTCATCCTCTCGGGCGGGAACCTCGACCTGCCCGAGACGCTCTTCTAGGCTCCGGCCGGCCTCCCCGCATGGGGCTCAGCGGCCCGGGGTCGCCGCCGGCGCTTCCTCGCCCAGCTCCGCCGCCAGCGCCAGCAGCTCGTCACGCACCTGGTCGCGGCGGCGCCGCAGCTCGGTTCCCAGGCGTCCGCCGCGCAGCAGCAGATACGCCCGCGCCTCGGTGCGCAGCCAGCGTAGACGGTCGCGGAAGCGCACCGCCGCCCACCCGCCGATGGGCCCCAGGAAGAGGACCGCCATCGCCGCCCACCCACCCCATCGCCAGCCCGCCAGCAGCGCCTCGCCTCCCCAGAAGAGCGG
>DASYUP010000625.1:0-14378 GCA_036001185.1 Thermoanaerobaculia bacterium | reverse complement strand
ACCGCTGGCGTCACCGCCCACCGCCCGCGGGCCGCTCCTCTTCGGCGACCTCGAGAACCGCGGCGTGCTCGACCTGGTGAGCGCCGGCGGCACCTTCTTCGGCAGCGGCCGCAGCGGCTTCGCCGCCGCCGGCACGGCGCTCGCCGGCGACAAAGGGGCGACGGTGGCGGCGCTCGCCGCGGCCGACTTCGATGGCGACGGCCGGCTCGATCTCGCCCGGCTCGACGGCGGCGGCGTACGGCTGCTGCGCAACCGCACGACGGCGCCGGGCGAGTGGCTGCGCGTCGCCCTGCGCGGGGTGAAGAACGCCAAGCTCGCCGCCGGCGCCGAGATCGAGGTGCGCGCCGGCAGCAGCTACCAGAAGCGCCCCTACGCCGGCGTGCCGCTGCTCTTCGGCCTCGGCCGCCGGCAGCTCGCCGACAGCGTCCGCATCACCTGGCCCAACGGGCTGATCCAGAACGAGCTGCGCCAGCGCGCCCGCACCGCCGCCACCTTCACCGAGGCGCAGCGTCTCTCCGGCTCCTGCCCGATGATCTTCACCTGGGACGGCAAGGCCTTCCGCTTCATCACCGACGTGCTGGGGGTGGCGCCGCTGGGCGCCAGCGCCGGCGACGGCGAATACTTCCCCGTCGACCACGACGAATACGTGCAGGTGCCGGGCGAGGCGCTGGCCGCAAGCGACGGCCGCTACGAGGTGCGGGTCACCGAGGAGCTGCGCGAGGTCTCGTACCTCGACCAGATCGGTCTCGTCGCCGTCGACCACCCGGCCGATCTCGAGATCTTCACCAACGACAAGTTCAAGGGGCCGCCCTTTCCCGAGTTCCGGCTCTTCGGCGCCCGGCGGCGCCTCCATCCGCGCCGCGCCATCGACGGCGATGGCCACGACGTCACGGCCCTGCTGGCGCGCCGCGACGCGCGCTACCCCGATGCTTTCCGTCGCGACTACGACGGAGTCGCCGAGCTGCACACGCTCGAGCTCGACTTCGGCGACGTCGCCAGGGATGGTCGCGCCGTGCTGGTGCTCTCGGGCTGGGTCGACTGGGCCGACGGCAGCACCTACCTCGGCGCCGGCCAGCGGCACGGCGGCGGGCTGGTGATGCCGCAGCTGCAGGTCCAGGACGAGGCCGGACGCTGGCGCACGGTGGTCGAGGACATGGGGATCCCCGCCGGCAAGCCGAAGACGATCGCCGTCGATTTGACCGGCAAGTGGCTGTCGCCGGCGCGCGCCGTGCGCATCGTCACCAACCTCTGCGTCTACTGGGACGAGGCCTTCCTCGCCGAGAACGCGGCGGACCCGCCGGCGCGGTTGACGCCGCTCGCTGCCAGCGCCGCCGACCTCCACTACCGGGGCTTCTCGACCCCCACCATCCATCCCCAGCGCAAGCAGCCGGAGCGTTTCGACTACGCGCGGCTGCTCGCGGTGCCGCCCTGGAACCCGACGCCCGGCCTCTACACGCGCTACGGCGATGCGCGGTCCGTGCTCGCCGCCGCCGACGACCTGTTGCTGGTCATGGGCTCGGGCGACGAGGTGAGCCTCGCGTTCGAGGCCGCCGCGCTGCCGGCGCTGCCGGCCGGCTGGCGGCGCGACTTCCTGCTGCTCGTCGACGGCTGGGCCAAGGATCGCGACGCCAACACCGCCTTCGGACAGACGGTGGAGCCGCTCCCCTTCCACGGCATGTCGCGCTACCCGTGCCCGGCCGGCGAGGCCTTCCCCGACGACGAGGCGCACGCGCAGTGGCGGCGGGAGACCCTCACGCGGCCAGCACTGCGCCTGGTGCGGCCGCTGTAGTTCCTCCCGAAAGGCCGCGACGCTCTCGACTTGTCATTGCGAGGAGCGCAGCAACGAAGCGATCTCGACGCCGCAACGTCGAGATCGCTTCGCTTCGCTCGCGATGACGACGGCTTCGCGACGACTGGCCCGACCTGCCGCTCAGCGCGGCGCGGCGCGCACCAGCTCGCTCAGCAGCCCGCTCGTCTGCTCGGGGCGGTCGAGCATCAGCCAGTGGCTCGCCGGCGCCAGCCACTCGACGGCGAGGCCCGGGATACGGGTCAGCGAGCCGGGGGCGTCGTTGAGCGAGCCGGCGAGGCAGAGCACTGGGCCCGCGTAGGCGGCGAGCCGCGCCCGCACCGGATAGCGCATGGCGTCGGTGTAGCTGCCCACCAGCACCTCCTCGGCGGTGGCGGCGAGGTCGGCGAGCACCTGCCGGGACGTTGCCGGCCGCCCGCCGTGCAGGAAGTCCCGATAGTGGAGCTCGAACTCGCGACGGGGATCTTCGGTCACGGCGGCGATGGCAGCGTCCACCGCCGCCGCCCCGGCCTCGCTGGTGTCGCCGCTGGGATCGACGAGACCGAGGGCGAGCACGCGGTCGGGCCGCGAGGCGGCCACCTCGATCGCCACCGAGCTGCCCAGGCTGTGGCCGGCGAGGAGGAAGCGCTCGAGGCCGAGCGCGTCGGCGACGGCGAGCACGTCGGCGGCGTGGGCAGCGATGCGGTAGTCGCCGTCGGCCGCCGGCTGCGAGCGCCCGTGGCCGCGCAGGTCGAGGGCCAGCACGCGGCAGAGCGGCGAGAGCGCGGCGCCCTGGGCCCGCCAGTGCGCGCCGGTGCCGCCGAGGCCGTGAAGAAGGAGCAGGGCCGGCCGCGCCGGATCGGCGCCGGTCTCTGGGGCGCCAGCCGCGGTTGGGCCGGCCGTGCGCACGAAGAGCCGGCCTGCTGGCCCGTTCACCCAGTGGCCCGGCGGCTCCGCGGGGCGCGGCGGCTGGGGTGGTCCGGGCGCGGCGGCTGCCGGCCCGCGCTCGCCGCCGGCGCGGGCGATCACCATCAGCGCCGCGCCCGCCGCCGCGAGGCCCACCCAACCCAGCAGGCGGCGGCCCCGCCGGCGGCGCGGCGGCAGCGGCCGCCGGCGGATGCCCCGTAGCGACCGCGGCGGTGGGTGTCGGCGGCTCATTGGTCGATCCTACTCGCGCGGGGCACCACCGCGGTCAAGCTCACTCGCCGCGCGCCCACTCTCCTCTGCCCTGCTAGCATCGCCTCCATGCCATTCCGCGCTCAGATCAAGGTGCGCTTCGGCGACATCGACCACGCCGGCATCGTCTACTACCCGCGCTTCGTGCACTACTTCCACGTCGCGCTGGAGGAGTTCTTCGGCCAGGTGGTGGGCGTCGAGTACCACAAGGTGATCAACGAGGACCGCGTCGGGCTGCCGACGGTGCACCTGGAGATCGACTTCCGCCGCCCTCTGCGCTTCGGCGACATCATCGACGTCGAGGTGCGCGGCCTCGAGCTCGGCGAGACCTCGGTCACCTGGCGCTACGCGGTGTGGAAGCAGGACGGCTCGCTGGTCGCCGAAGCGACCATCGTCAGCGTGGCGCTCGACATGGACGCCTTCGTCAAGCGGCCGCTGCCCCCCTGGCTGCGCGAGCGCTTCGAGGCGTACCGCGCGGTGCTCGAGCCGGCAACCGCTGCCAGCTGAGCCGCCCTCAGCGCTGGTCGGAGGGCGGCGGTGGGCCCACCCGCCACCGCCCCGGAGCCACCTGCTCGCCCTCCAGCAGGGCACCGGCGGCGGCGGCGCCCAGCAGCGGCCGCCCATCCTTCGCCTTCACCCGTGCCAGCAGCCAGCAGAGGGTCATCGTCGGCAGCGGCCCGGTGAAGGGGATGAGGGCCTCGATGGTGGCCACCTCGCGCAGCGCGGTGAGGCCGAGCCGCCGCAGCAGCAGCCAGATGATGGGCGCCGAGAAGGTCTCCAGGCCGAGGTCGAGCAGGTCGATGAAGACGACGAGGGAGAGGGGCACCTCGCGCAGGGTCTGCCAGAAGCCGCCACCGGAGACGCGCAATCGACGCAGCCGCCGCCAGAGCAGGAAGCCGAGCACGACGGCGGCGGCGATGGAGGCGAAGGAGATCCAGGCGAAGAGGATCAGCAGGTCGCGCAGGTCCGGGGCCGGGCTCCAGGCGCTCACTGCCGGGAAGCTAGCATGCAGCATGCCCGTACTGACGATGACGGTGCGCCCGTTGCATCGTCGCCGCTGCGGGCAAGGAGGAGTCGATGCCACTGCACCGTTCGCGCCAAAACAGGATGATCGCCGGGGTCTGCGGCGGCGTCGCCGAGTTTTTCGGCTGGAGCCCGACCCTCGTCCGGGTGCTCTGGGTGCTGCTCACCCCGACCACCCTCTTCGCCGGTTTCCTCATCTACCTGATCCTCTGGGTGGTGATGCCGGAATCCGGCTGAACCAATCCGGGTAAACCAGTCTGGCTGAAGGAGGGGACGTAACCTTTCGCCCGCCCGCCGCTCTGTAGCTCCCAGGAGGACACACCATGGAGCGGAGCGGCAGGATCCTCGGCGTGTTGGTGGCGACCCTGGCAATCGAGACCGGGTTCGCCGCCGGCGCGCTGCCGGCACAGACGACGAGGCAGACACCCCCCACCGACCCGGCGCAGATCGAGACGGCGACCGCGCATTCGCCGGCGGTCGTCGACACCGTCGCCGCCCACGCCGTGGCGGCGATCGGTCGCGGCCGCACCACCTTCCGCTACCAGACCTTCGGCAGCGACCGGTTCTTCACCGACGTCCTGCACCTCGACGCGGTGCTGTCGCAGGTGTCGCCGCGCGTGGCGCTGGGGCTGGGGGTGAAGGTCGACGTCGACCGCCTGCCCGCCGCGGTGCGCCAGGCGCTGGCGCGCGGCCAGGTGAACCTCGACGACCCGGCGGTGACCCGGCTGCTGTTCAAGCGCGACGCCGTCGTCGGCGTGCGCGCCGAGGTTGACGGCGATCACCTGCAGCACCTCGGCATCACCTGCGCCTTCTGCCACTCGACGGTCGACGATTCGCTGGCTCCCGGGGTCGGTCACCGGCTCGACGGCTGGGCCAACCGTGACCTGAACGTCGGCGGCATCCTCGCCACCTCCCCCAACCTGCAGCCGGTCGCCGACCTGCTGGGCGTCGACGCGCAGACCGTGAAGGCAGTGCTGCAGAGCTGGGGCCCGGGGAAGTTCGACGCCCTGCTCAACCTCGACGGCAAGGCCTTCCGCCCCGATGGCAAGACGGCGGCGACGCTCATTCCGCCCGCCTTCGGCCTCGCCGGCGTCAACCTACATACCTACGAGGGCTGGGGCTCGGTGCCCTACTGGAACGCCTTCGTGGCCGCCAACGAGATGCACGGCAGCGGCAGGTTCTTCGACCCGCGGCTCGCCGATCCCGGCAAGTACCCGGTGGCGGCGAAGGCCGGGCTCGCCGACGTGCAGGAGGAGCCCGACCTGATCTCGTCGCACCTCGGCGACCTGCAGCTCTACCAGCTGGCGCTGGAGGCGCCGGCGCCGCCCGCCGGCAGCTTCGACGCCGCCGCCGCCAAGCGCGGCGGCGCGCTGTTCGCCGGCAAGGCGGCCTGCGCCACCTGCCACGTGCCGCCCCTCTTCACCGAGCCGGGGTGGAACCTCCACCGGCCCGACGAGATCGGTATCGACAGCTTCCAGGCCGATCGCGGGCCGGATGGGCGCTACCGCACGACGCCCCTGCGCGGGCTCTGGTCCCACGCCAAGGGCGGCTTCTACCACGACGGCCGCTTCCCCACCCTGCGCGCGGTGGTCGACCACTACGACCAGCACCTCCACCTCGGGCTTACCGAGGCGGAGAAGAACGACCTCGTCGCCTACCTGATGTCGATCTGAGGAGCTCTCGCGGGCCCGCCGTCCACTGGTGATCCTCCAACTTTGGGCGGCGGGCCCGTCGAGGGCAGAATGGGCCCCCACACCAGGAGGGCCCATGCGCCGATCGCTCCGCCGGCTCGTCGCTTTCGCCGCCTTCGCGCTCGTCGCCAGGTCGGGGCTCAGCCAGCCGCCGGCGGCAACCCAGCCGCCGGCGCTCCCCGCCACGCCGGCCCGCATCACGGCGCTGGTGGGCGGCCGCCTCATCGATGGCTACGGCGGCCCACCGCTTCTCGACAGCGTCGTCCTCATCGCCGGCGAGCGCATCACCGCGGTGGGCCGCCGGGGCGAGCTCGCAATCCCCGACGGCGCCGAGGTCATCGCCACCGAGGGGATGGACGTGCTGCCCGGCCTCTGGGACTGCCACGTCCACCTGATGATCGTCGGCCATGGCGACTACGACCACTGGGACAAGACCTACCCGCCTCTGTTCCGTTCGACCATCATGCCGGCGGCGGCCAAGCAGCTCCTGCTCGCCGGCGTCACCTCGGTGCGCGAGCTCGGCGCGCCGCTCGACGACGTGCTCGCCGTGCGCGCGGCGATTCGCGAGGGAAGGATCCCCGGCCCCACGCTCTACGTCGCCGGCCCGTTCCTGCAGCACGAGCCCTACCCCGGCACCGAGGCCTTCCGCTGGGGGATCTACGGCGCCGCCGAGGCGCGCGCCAAGGTCAAGCGCCTGGCCGCCGCCGGCGTCGATCTCATCAAGCTCATCGACCAGGACCAGATGACGCCCGAAGAGGTCGCCGCGGTCGTCGACGAGGCGCACGCCCACCAGCTGCCCGTGGTGGCGCACGCCCACCGGCCCGACGAGATCCGCCGCGGCATCGCCGCCGGCGTCGACGACTTCGAGCACACCGGCCTCGCCACCTCACCCGAGTACCCGCCCGACATCATCGCCCTGCTGCGCGCCCGCACGGCGGTGGCGGCCACTCCGCTCTACTGGGCGCCGACGGTGGCGCCGCTGCTGCTCTACGAGGAGACGCGCGAGGACCCCGAGCGGCTCGACGACCCGCGCTGGCACGAGGGGCTGCCGCCGGAGGTGGTCGCCGACGTGCGCCAGTCGCTCGCCCACGTCGATCGCCTCGAGTACTTCCAGCTGGTGCCGCGCCGCGCGCCCTACGTGCCGCGCAAGTTCCAGCAGCTGCGCGAGGCGGGGGTGACGCTGCTCGTCGGCACCGACAGCGGCGTGCCGCTCACCTTCCACAGCGACTCGACCTGGCGCGAGATCGACGACTGGGTGCGACTGCTGGGGGTGCCGCCGATGGAGGCCATCCGCGCCGCCACCTACTGGCCGGCGAAGATGATGAAGGTCGACGCGCAGGTGGGCACGGTAGCCGAGGGCAAATACGCCGACGTCATCGCCGTGCGCGGCGACGTGCTGCGCCACCCCGACCTGCTGGCCGACGTGGCGCTGGTGATCAAGCACGGGGTACGCTACAGATAGTCGATGAACGCCCGCGAGCCTGCCACCGCCGCCGAGATCGGCGCACCGGCGCCGTCGGAAGCGGCGGGGGGCCGCTGGCCGCTGGAGCCCGACGGCGCCGAGATGCGCCGTCTCGTCGCCGCCGCCCTGGATCGCCTGGTGCCTTACATCGAGTCGCTGCCGCGCCAGCCGGCGGGCGACATCGGCGGCGCCGAGGAGGTGGCGGCGGCGCTGCGCTCGCCGCTGCCCGAGCAGGGCCGCCCCTTCGACGAGCTGCTCGACCTGCTGTTCGCGCGGGCCGTGCCCAAGAGCTTCAACGCTCCCGGTCCCGGCTACCTCGCCTACATCCCCGGCGGCGGGCTCTTCCACGCCGCCGTCGCCGACCTGCTGGCCGACGGCATCAATCGCTACACCGGGGTCTGGCAGGCGGCGCCGGCTCTGGTGCAGCTCGAGGCCGACGCCGTGCGCTGGTTCTGCGAGGTGGTCGGCTACGGCCCGGCGGCGCGCGGCTTCCTCACCAGCGGCGGCTCGCTGGCCAACTTCGGCGCCCTGGTGACGGCGCGGCGCGAGCGGCTGCCCCCCGATTTCCTGCGCGGCGTCGTCTACGCCTCCGACCAGGTGCACCACTCGCTGGGGAAAGCGGCGATGCTCGCCGGCATTCCCGACGACAACGTGCGCGCCCTGCCCGTCGACGCCAGCTTCCGCCTCGACCCGGCGACGGTGGCCGCCGCCATCGCCGCCGATCGCGCGCGCGGCCTGCAGCCCTTCCTGCTCGTTGCCTCCGCCGGCACCGTCAACACCGGGGCCGTCGACGACCTGCGGTCGCTCGGCGAGCTCGCCGCCCGCGAGGGGCTCTGGTTCCACGTCGACGGCGCCTACGGCGGCTTCTTCCTGCTCACCGCCCGCGGCCGCGAGGCCATGCGCGGGATCGAGCGCGCCGACTCGGTCACCCTCGATCCGCACAAGGGGCTCTTCTTCCCCTACGGCACCGGCTGCCTGGTAGTGCGCGACGGCGCCGCCCTCGAGCGCGCCCATTCCCTGCACGCCTCCTACCTGCCGCCGCGGCCGCCCGACGACTCGGATGGTCCCGACGGGGGATGGTGGGACTTCGCGGCTCTTTCGCCCGAGCTGTCACGCCCCTTCCGCGGCCTGCGGGTCTGGCTCGCCCTGCAGCTGCTCGGCATGGCGCCCTTCCGCGCCGCCCTCGACGAGAAGCTCGACCTCGCGCAGTGGGCGGCTGGCGAGACGGCGCGCATCCCCCACCTGCAGATGATCGCCCCGCCGCAGCTGTCGCTATTCGCCTTCCGCCTCGCCCCGCCGGGCGCGGGCCGCACCGAGCGGGATCGGCTCACCCGCGAGCTGCTCGTGCGGGTCAACGCCCGCCAGCGGGTGATGCTCACCGGCACCGACCTGGCGGACGGCTACGCCGGCCGCGTCTGCGTGCTCAACTTCCGCACCCACCGCGAGCGCATGGAGATGGCGGTCGCCGACCTGCGCGCGGCGGCGGCCGAGCTCACCGGCGCGGGATGATCGCCGGGTCGCCGAGCAGGGTGTAGACGCGCAGGGTCTGCGGGTCGCCGCCGGCGGCGGCGTAGGCGGCGAGACCGCGCAGCACGCGGTCGCCGAGCCGGCCGCCGGAGGCGGCAGCGAGCTCGGGCAGCAGGTAGCCACCCAGCTGGTTGGCCGCCCCGTCGTGCGACAGCCAGGTGGGGCCGAACAGCGCCACCGCGCCGCCGTCGGGCTGCAGCACCAGCTCCTCGCCGAGCGAGCTGACGGTCGGGTAGGCGAACTGGGCGATCAGGCAGGTGAGCGCGGTCATCACCGGCAGCCGCGGCGCGTTGCCGAGTAGCCGCACGTCGGCGGTGGTCAGCAAGCCCTCGTTGGCCAGCCGGTCGAGCCCGCCGTGGCCGACGTAGTTGAACAACCCGACGCCGCCGCGGAGGGCGCTGAAGAGCTCCGCCCGGCTCGCCGCCTGCTGCCCGCCGGTGGCACCGGCAGGGAGATCGATGCGCGACAGGTCGAGGCTAGTCCCGAGCCGGGCTGCCAGGGCCGCGCTGTCGGCGGGGAACGGGCCCCCCTCGTCGGCGTCGTCGGCGACCAGCAGGCCGGCGTGCGTCCAGCTTCCCGCCGGCGCGCTGTCGTAGGCCATCAGCTTGTCGACGTAGGCGTGCAGCTCGGCGGCGGTGACGGCCGGAATGCGTCCGATGGCGACGGCGGGCACGCCGGTGCCGGCGAAGTCGGCGAAGGTGCTGTCGGCCGGTGCCAGCCCGTCGGGGGTCTCCACCAGCAGAGTCGGCAGCTTGTTCGACCACAGGCCCAGCAGGTTCCGGTAGTCGTAGCTGCCGCGGCCGGCGAGCGCCACGTAGCGCGGCGCCGTTGGCCAGTGCTCGACCGCGTAGGCGAGGAAGCGGCGGATCGCCGGCGGGTCGTAGACGCCTTCGGCGAAGAGGTCCATCACGTCGTCGACGTCGACCACCAGCGTCGAGAGGCCTCCCGCCGCCCGCAGGTCGGCCAGCCGCTGCGCCTCGCGGCGAAGCTCGCGCGGGGCGATGACGAGATATTCGGCCCCGGCGGCCGGGTCCAGCAGATCGGCGGGAGCGCTGGCCTGCACTACCGCCCGCACGGCCGGCTTGCCGCGGGTGGCCAGGTAGGTTCCCGCCTCGGGCGCCTCGAAACGGACGCCCCAGCTGCCGTCAACCTGCACGGCGGCGGCGAGCCCGGCGAGGCGGCGCGGCTGCAGCGGTTGCGCCAGGTCGTAGACGGTGATGTCGGGCGCGGAGAACCCGGCGAGAGCAATTGCCTGCTGGCCGCCGGCGCGGAAGGTGAGGCGGTCGCCACTGGCCTGGAAGAGGTGCTCATAGGTAAGGTCGAAAGAGTCGACCCAGAAGCCCCGCGGCGCCTCCAGGACCGTGAGCTCGACCTCGTTGAAGCCGTCGTGCACCAGGCCGGCGGGCAGCTTGACGGTCGGCGTCACGGCACCGGCACCATCCCAGGCCAGCTCGCCGATGTAGTCGCCGTTGAAGCGCAGCCGAGCACGTTGGTGCCCACCGAGGCCGTAGAGCTGCACGCCCAGGGTGGCGAGGCCCGCCGCCGGTGCCGGTGCGCTGATGCCGAAGACACCGCGATCGAAGCCCGGGAAGCCCGGAAACATGCTCTTCCAGATCCAGAAGTCGTCTACCGGCAGCGCCGCAGTGACCGCCGGGATGACGTCGCTCTCGGCGTGCGCGGTGTCGGTGAAGCTCGGCGCGCCGCTGCCGCCCGGCGCGCCGACCGTCAGCGGCGCCATGAGCTCCCCGTCACCCACCTCGAGCCAGAAGGCGTCGACGACCGTGTAGGGGCTGGTGATGCCCGGGGCATAGAAGACGATGCCGTCGCCGTCGGCCGCCGGCTCCCAGGAAACCGGCACGGCGCCATGGCTGAGCCGCAGTCGGCCGGCGCGCTGCAACGCTGCGACCTGCGGCGTCGGGAGGCCGAGGGCGAGGGCCGCGTCGCGCAGCGCCACTCGCACGAGACCCGTTTCGGCCACCGTTACCCGCGCCCGCCGGGCCGGCTTGCCGTCTGCGGGCTCGGCCGCCGAAACCTGACTCAGCGCGCCGGCGGCGCGGCGGGCGGAGGAGTCTGTCAACAGCCGGGGGGAGACCGCGCGAGCGGCGGCAGAAAAGGGCGTCCGGGGCTCCTTCGGTGCCCGCGCGCGACCTACCGTCACCGTGTAGGGCCCGAGCAGCTCGCGGGCGCCGCGGCTGTCGATCTCCACCAGCCGGTAGGTGAGGCGCTTCCCCGCCGTGGCGTCCGGATCCAGCAACCGGTAGCGGCCGCCCGGCAGCTGGCCGAGGGCCGGCACGGCGCCGGCGACTGCCACCCAGCGCCCGCCGGCGTCGCGGCGCTCGACGACGAACGAGGTGGTTCCCACTTCGCCGGCAGTCTCCCAGCGCAGCACGACCTCGCCGTCCTCCTCGCGCGCATCGAAGGCGGAGACGCGCGCCCAGGTGGCGAGGTTGGAGGTAGTGATGCTGCACGTGCTGGTGAGCGCCGACTGCGCGACGCGAGTGGAGAACGAGGAGTCGTTGGCCCAGTAGCCGGTGGTGGTGAAGCTGATGGTCGAGCCGCTGGCAACGGCGGGCGCGACGAAGTACTGGAAGGTCAACGTGCCGGTCTCGTTGTGGCCGATGATCCCCAGCCCGGTGCCGCCGCCGGTGGCGACGGTGTCGCGCGGCGTCCAGTTGATGGTGTTGGCGGAGGGGACGCTGATGGTGCCGCCGGTGGTCTCGGTGGGGGTCGCCGACGGGCTGCTGGAGCTGAGGAACTGCGAGCTGCCGAGCGCGGCGGCCGAGCTCGCCACGGTGTCGAACTGCAGGAAGCTGGCGGCGCCGCAGCGGAAGCGCTCGGCGGTGCTGGAGTCGGGCGTGCAGGTGACGCTGTTGGTGAAGGCGACGCTGCAGGTGGTGGAGGCGCCGTTGACCAGGCCGGCGCCCGAGCGTACCGTCGAGGGCGAGCAGGTGCAGGCGCCCAGCGACAGAGCGGGCCGCGGCACGTCGGAGTTGACGATGCCGCAGTTGCACTTCGACGGCGTGCCCGGCAGCACGTCGCTCTCGCTGCTGCAGACGCCGCCGGTGCCGATGTCGTCGGCGTTCTGCCCCCAGGTGGCGCAGGTGGCGATGTCGACGAAGCCGTCGGTGCCGCCATTGCCATCGGCACACTGGACGGTGATGGGTTCGGGGAAGATCATGAACGAGTCTTCGCAGCCGCCGTTGCTGCCGTGCTTCGCCAGCTCGCCGCAGGAGTCGCCGTCGGTGTTGAGGAACGGCCCGCTGCCGCCGGCGAGGTCGAGGTGGCCGGCGCCGCAGGTGTTGTCGTTGAGCGCGCCGACCGGCTTCAGCGTCTCGCGGGCACAGGACGCGCCGCTGTAGGCGGAGAGCGACCCGGTGAGGCCGTTGAAGACGTACATGCCGATGTCGTAGCGCGTGCTCGCCGCCGTGTTCTGCAGCTGCCCGCCCATGCGGATGGTCAAGGTGTCGCTGCTGTTGACGCAGCCGTCGTCCTGGATGCCGAGGCCGACGAGGATGAAGGTGACGTCGCCGGCCGTGCAGCTGTTGCCGCCGCGCGCCTGCACGCACTCGCCGCTGACGACAGCTGCCGCCGGCAAACCAACGAGCACGAAGGCGAGCAACGCCAAGGCGCTGACGCCGGAGGGGGTCGGCCGACCTGGCCTGAACATGGAGAGTCTCCTGGGCTGGGAACGCTGCTACTGGTGAAACCAGGGCGCCTAGCAAATTATTGCATGCGCCCTATTGCAGGCGCCCAAAGGCCGACCCCCGCGACCTGTCAGGCTGGCGCCTTGTCCCCGGGCCGCGGGACCAGCGCTCGCCTAGCGGGAGCCCAAGCCCAACCGCCCGTTGAGCCAGCGGACGAGGGGCAGCAGGCGGACGAAGTCGCCCTCCAGCAGGGCGGGGAGGCGGGGGCTCGTCACCTGCGCATCGCCGAGGCGGCGGCCGAGGGTGAACGAGCGGTGCCGCAGCCAGGGCGCCGCCGGGTGGTCCTCGGCGTAGCCGCGGGGCAGGCGCTTGAGCATCGCCTCCTCCGCCAGCCCACCGAAGCGCTTGCGCAGGGCCGGGGTCGACACCACCTTCGCGAAGCCGCGCGGGTCGGCGGCGATGCCGTCGCGGAAGCGGGCGAGCACCGGCGGCGGCGGCATCCAGAAGCCACCGCCCACGAACGATGCCCCCGGCTGGAGGTGGAAGTAGAAGCCGGCGCTCCCCCCCTCGGCCTGCTGGCCGACGCGGCCGTGGGCGGCGCGGTGGAAGAACCAGCAGGCGGTGTGGGTCTTGTAGGGCGACTTGTCCTTGGAGAAGCGGACGTCGCGGTGGAGGCGGAAGACCGAGCGCCGCGGGTCGCCGCCGATCTCCGGCGCGAAGCGCGCGAAGCGGGCGTCCATGGCGGCGACCAGGGCCTGCATCGGCTCCTTGACGTGCCGCTCGAAGTCCTCGCGATGGGCCTCGAACCAGGGCTTCGAGTTGTGCTCGCGAAGGCCGGCGAAGAAGGCCAGGCTCTCGGCGGTGAAGTAGGGCAAAGCTCCCCTCCGGCGCGGCTCAGTAGGCGAGCAGCTCGCGTGCCGCGGCCACCACCTTGTCGCGCGTCGGCAACAGCGCCGCCTCGAGGTTCTTGGCGTAGGGCGACGGGCGATCGGGGTAGGCCACCCGGCGGACCGGCGCATCGAGCCACGGAAAGGCGGCGTCGGCGAGACGGGCGGCCACCTCGGCGCCGAAGCCGCCGGTGAGCAGGTCCTCGTGCACCACCAGGGCGCGCGCGGTCTTCTGCACCGAGGCGAGCACGGTGGCCTCATCATAGGGCACCAGCGTGCGCAGATCGACGACCTCGACGCTCGCTCCCTCCTTCTCCAGCTCCTCGGCGGCCTCGAGGCAGGTCCAGGTGGTGGCGCCATAGCCAATGAGCGTCAAGTCGTTCCCCGCGCGCGCCACCCGCGCGCGGCCGAGCGGCTCGAGCGCCGCCGGCGCGGGCAGCACCTCCTTGATCCGCCGGTAGAGGAACTTGTGCTCGCAGAAGATCACCGGGTTGGGGTCGCGGATGGCGGCCCTGAGCAGCGCGTGCGCGTCGCGGGTGGTGGCCGGGCAGACCACCTTGAGGCCGCCGGCGTGGGCGAACCACCCCTCGGGGTTCTGCGAGTGGAAGGGCCCGGCGCCGACGCCGCCGCCCGAGGGCAGCCGCACCACCAGTGGGCAGGGAACGCCAAAACGGTAGTAGAGCTTCGCCGCCACGTTGACGAGCTGGTTGAAGGCGTTGGAGACGAAGTCGGCGAACTGCATCTCCACCACCGGCCGGTAGCCGAGCAGGGCGGCGCCGGCGGCGATGCCGACGGTGCCCGCTTCGGCGATCGGCGTGTCGAGCACGCGCTCCGGCCAGCGCGCGTGGAGGCCACGGGTGACGCGGAAGGCCCCCTCGAAGGCGCCGATGTCCTGCCCCATGAGCACCACCCGCTCGTCGCGCTCCATCTCCTCGGCGAGCGCCTGGTGGATGGCGTCGAGGTAGGTGACCAGCTCGCCGTCGCCGCTCTTGGCCGCCGTGCGTACGGCCGGCGCGGCGTCGGGCGCGAAGGCGGCCATGGCGAGGCCGCCGTCGGCAGCGGCCAGTATGGTGGCGGGCGTAGAGTCCGTGGCGGCGCCATCGTCTTTCTGGTCTAGGGGCGGGGCTTGTCCCCGCCCGTCTTCGTTCGCCGGCCGATCGACGTCACGCAATGCCGCTTCAT
>DASYUP010000624.1:0-4681 GCA_036001185.1 Thermoanaerobaculia bacterium | reverse complement strand
CGGCTTGAGGTCGCGGTGGATGATGCCGTGGGCGTGGGCGCGCGCCAGCGCGTCGGCAACCTGGATGGCGTAGTCGACGGCGAGCTCGACCGGCAGGCCCTGCTGCGGGATGCGGCGCTGGAGGGTGGTGCCGTCGACGAGCTCCATGGCGATGAAATCGAGGCCTTCGGCGGAGCCCACCTCGTGGATGACGACGATACCGGGGTGGGAGAGCGCGGAAGCGGCGCGCGCCTCCTTGAGTAGCCGCTCGCGGCTCGCGCGGAGGGTGAGGAACTTGAGCGCCACCGTGCGGTGCAGGCTCTCGTCGAAGGCGCGGTAGACGACGCCCATGCCGCCGGCGCCCAGCGGCTCGCCGACGAGGAAGTGGGCGAGGCGGCGGCCGCTGAGCTGCTCCTCGGGCGGCGTGGGGATGCGCGCCGCCGCCGCTGCCAGCTCGGCGTCGGTGGCCAGCAGGTTGGCGGCGAGCAGCGCGGCCGAGCGGTCGAGGAGGCCGCTCTCCTCGGCGTCGAGGCGCAACAGGGCCTCGAGGTCGCGCCGCAGGGACGGATCCTCGGCGGCGAGCGTGGCGAGGCGCTCCTCGCGCGCCAGCGGCCCGAGGTCGAGCAGCTCGGTGAAGAGGGCGTCGACGCGGCGCCAGCGGTCGGGCTGGTCGAGGAGGTGCACGGCTGGCCAAGCCTACCGTGGCGAGGTGCCCGCGAGCGCGCGTCTACGCCGTGGCGTCGGCCAGCTCGTGGTGGAGGAAGGCCCGCGCGCGCTGCCAGTCGCGTTTCGCCGTGCGCTCGGAGACGCCCAGGAGCTCGGCGGTCTCCTCGATCGACAGGCCGGCGAAGAAGCGCAGCTCGACGAGGCGCACCAGGCGGTCGTCCAGTCGCCCCAGCTTGCTGAGGGCGTCGTCGAGGGAGAGGACGTCGAGCGCCTCGCCGCCGGCGGCCGGGCGTTCGTCGTCGAAGGGCAGCGCCGGCACGCCGCCGCCGCGCTTGAGCGTCTGCCGCTCGCGCGCGTAGTCGACGAGGATCTGGCGCATGGCGCGGGCGGCGAGGGCGAAGAAGTGGGCGCGGTCCTGGAGCGCCAGCCCTTCGCGGTGGGCCAGCTTGAGGTAGGCCTCGTGGACCAGGGCGGTGGTGCCGAGGGTGGCGCCGTGCGGCCCGCGACGGCGCTGGCGGCGGGCGAGGGCGCGGAGCTGGCCGTAGACGAGCCCGAAGACCTGGTCCATCGCCGCGGGCTCGCCGGCCCTCACCGCGGCGAGGAGCCGCGTCACTTCGTTCGCCGCGTCGTCGGGATCGGGGGCGCTCACCAGTGCACCATGCTGGCGGCGGATGCTATCGCGGCGCGGTGGGGAAGGGTGGAGCGGAGCAAAGAGCCCTGCCCCACCAGCCCGGAATGGGGGACCTACCTCAGCGTGCGGAGGTTGAGGATCTCGTTGAGCAGGGAGAGCACGAGCCCCAACCTGCCGTTGTCGTACTGCTGGCCGTATTGGGAGCGGCCGTAGTAGCCGTCGTCGTAGCCGCGGCGGAAGCCCTCGCGGAAGTAGTCGTTGTACTGGTTCTGGTCGATATAGAAGCCGCCATAGCCGTAGTTGGCGTCCTGGAAGGCGTAGGAGCTGCGGTAGTCGTAACCCCAGTCGTCCTGGCGGTCGGCCTGGGCGGCGCGCAGGCCCTGCTGATAGCCGTAGTTGACGGCGTCGCGCAGCATGTCGGCCCCGTACTGGTTGGTCGTGTAGTCGCGCCCACCGTAGTTGTAGCCGTAGCTCGGCGGCGTGTAGAAGTACGGGTCCTGGGAGTAGTTGTAGGAAGGGGTGCTCGACAGCTTGAGCTGCTGCTGGCGCAGCCCGTCGAGGTACTGCTGCTGGTAGCGGTACTGCGCCATCCGCCGTTGCTGCTGCAGGACGGCCGACTGTTGCTGCAGCCACCGCTCCTGCCGCTGCAGCCGCTGGCCGTAGACGACGGTGCGTTGGCGCTGGACGTCGATGAGCTGCTGTTGCTGCTGCTGTGACAGCCGTCGCTGCGCCTGCCGCTGCTCGCGCCCCTGCGTCTGCTGCGCCTGATGCTGCTGCTGTTGCCACTGCCACTGCGTCTGGCGGTTCTGCCGCGCCTGGTCGGCCTGTTGCCGCTGCTGCTGGCGCTGCAGCTGCTCGGCGGCTTGCTGCTGTTGCCACTGCTGCTGGCGCTGGAAGCGCTCCTGGTCGCGCTGCTGGCGCGCCTGCCGTTGTTGCTGCTCCTGCAGGGCGTGCTGTTGCTGCCACTGCTGCTGCCGCTGCAACCGCTCCTGGTCGCGTTGTTGGCGCTGCTGCGCTGCTTGCTGGTGCTGGGCGGCCTGCTGCTGCTCCCACTCCTGCTGGCGCTGCGCGCGCCGCTGCTGGCGCGCCTGCTCCTTCTGCTGCTGTTTGTCCTGCCCATCCTGTTCGTTCTGCTTTGCGTTCTGGGGTCGGTTCCCGTGCTTGGCGCTCGCCGGGGTGCTGAAAGCGACGAGCCCCGCGCCGAGGGCGAGCGCGAGGACGGTGCGGGTGAAGGCTCTGCTCATGACGGTCCTCCCTGGTGTCTTACGGGTCGAGAGGCCGGCGCTGGCGGTGGAGCCGAATGCTCCGGGCTGCGCGCGCGGGCCTCGCCGGGGCCTGGTTGAGGGGGGAGGGAGCAAGATGGCGGCCAGGCGTAGGCGGAGCCAGACGCCGCCTGGTAAAGCTTTCACGGTCAGTAGTTTGGGTGAATCACCAGCCACGCGCGCGGCGCCCGGTCGAAAGCCCGATCGTCCTCTCCCGGCGACGCCCCTCGTCTCAGAGATAGCCGAGCTCGAGCGCCTTCAGCACCGCCCTCGTGCGATCGCGCACACCGAGCTTCGACAGGATGCTCGAGACGTGGTTCTTGATCGTCCCCTCGCTGGTGCCCTGGGCCTCGGCGATCTCGCGGTTGTTGTAGCCACCGGCCATCAGCCGCAGCACCTCGGTCTCGCGGCGCGACAGCGGATCGGGGGAGTCGAGGCTCTCGAACTCGGGGCGCAGGCTCTCGAGGCCGCGCAGCACGCGCTCGGTGATCGCCGGGCGGATGAGGCTCTCGCCGGCGGCGACGCGACGGATGGCATCGGTCAGCCGCTCGAACGAGACGTCTTTGAGCAGGAAGCCGCGGGCGCCGGCGCGCATGCCGGCAAGCAGGGCCGCGTCGTCGTCGAAGGTGGTGAGCAGGATGGTGGGCGGCAGGCGGCCGGCCTCGCGCAGGCGGACGAGGACGCCCACGCCGTCGAGCCGCGGCATGCGCACGTCGAGCAGCACGACGTCGGGGGCGGTGTCGGCGATCGCCTGCAGCGCCTGCTCGCCGTCGGCCGCCTCGGCCACCACCTCGAGGTCGGGGGTGAGGTCGAGGAGGCCGCGCAGTCCCCGCCGCATGAGGGTCTGGTCGTCGACCAGGGCGACGCGGATCATGGCCGCCCTCGGCCGGGCGCGAGCGGCCCCGGCATGGCGGCGATGAGGGCGAAGCCGGCGCCGGGGGTGGCGTGGATCTCCAGGGTGCCGCCCACCTGCTCGAGGCGCTCGCGCATGCCGCGCAGGCCGTTGCCGGGCTCGACGGCGAGCGCGCCGCGGCCGTCGTCGCGGGCGGCGAGGCGCAGGCCGCCGGCAGCGTCGTCGTGGACCTCGATCCAGAGATTTCGGGCCCGTGCGTGGCGCACGGCGTTCGTGATCGCCTCCTGGGCGCAGCGGAAGAGGGCGTGCGCCTGCGCCGGCTCGCGTACCTCGAGCCCCGGGGGGAAGGCGAGGTGCACGCGCGGCTGGGAGGTGCCGGCGGCGAGCCCTTCGAGGGCGCGGCGCAAGTCGATGGTGCGCTCCTCGCGCAGCGCGCCGACGACGTCGCGCACGTCGGCCAGCAGCAGGCGCGTCACGGTCTGGGCGTCGGCGAGGGCCGCCGCGGCGCGCTCCTCGCGCACGAGCTGACGCACCAGCTCGAGGTTGACGCTGAGCACCGTGAGGTGGTGGCCGACGGTGTCGTGCAGCTCGCGGGCGATCTGCAGCCGCTCGGCCAGGCGACTGCTGTCGGCGAGCAGACCCTGCGTCGCCTGCAGCTCGGCGTTGACGCGGGCGAGCTCGACGCGACCGCGCGCTTCGGTGGCCGCCATGTAGCCGGCGCAGAAGGCGAAGGCCTGCCAGCCGATGACCACGAGGATGGTGAGCGCCACGCCGAGCGGACGCGGCAGGTGCTCGACCCCCGGAGTCATCTCGAACCCCGGGCCGCGGGCGAGCAGCGTGGCCGCGACGGCGGTCGCCGCCGCCTGGGCGCCCAGCCAGGCGAACGCCGGCCGGGGCGGCAGCACGAAGGGGATCTCGGCGGCGACGATGAACAGCAGGTCGGTGTTGCTGATGAGGGCGATGGCGATCTGCAGCGCCAGCAGGGCGACGCCGCCGCGCGTGGCGAGGGCCGCGGCGGCGCGGGTGTTGCGCCAGAAGGCGGCGGCGAAGACGAGCACCATCAGCACTTCCAGCGCGTTGCCCACCGGCACCACCCACGGGGGCAACTGCGGGGGCAGCGCGTCGGGGGGGCGCAGGAAGGTCTGCACCGTCACCAGCACCATGGCCACCAGGCCGGCGAGACGGAGGACGTCCTGCGCCCGCGGGCTCCGCCATGACCGAAGGGCCTTCATGGACTTCATTCTAGGGAAGGGGAGGGGAGTGGGTGGCGTGCCGGAAGTCATGGTCACT
>DASYUP010000623.1:0-12730 GCA_036001185.1 Thermoanaerobaculia bacterium | reverse complement strand
TGGCAAGGGGAAGACCACGATCGGGCAGCACCTCTACCCGCGAGCACCGGACATGACTCTCGAGGAGACGCAAGAGCTCTCCGACGGCGAGCTCTTCTCGGTGATCGAGAATGGCATTCGCTTGACCGGCATGCCCGGATGGGGCGAAGGCACCGCCGCCTCCGGCTACGCCAGCTGGACGCTCGTTCACTTGATCCGGCGCCTACCTCACGTCACCCCGGAAGAGCTCGACGAGATGGCGGCGCTCAACCCGAAGACCCCCGAGGAGTGGGAAGAGGCGCAGGCGGAGGAGGAGTTCCTGCAAGGGACAGACGACGTCGGCGGTAAAGCTGCGGGCCCACCAACGGATCACCACCACCACTGAGGAGATCACGATGCGAAAAATGCTCTCATTCGTTCTCATCAGCGCCCTGCTGACAACCGCCGCATTCGCGCACGGAGCTAACAAGCACCAGCTGCTCGGCACGATCAAGCAGCTCCACGAAAACCACCTGACCGTCACCGACCAGCACCAGGCCGACCACACTGTCGAGCTCAACTCCCAGACCAAGCTCGAGAAGGGAGGCAAGCCAGCGACGCGAGCGGACCTCAAGGGCGGCACGCGCGTCTCGATCCATCTCAGCGAGGACGGCAAGGTCGCCGAGCAGATCAAGATTGCCGACGGCGCGACTCACCAGCAGTAGCGAAACACTTCTGCTAGCCGCCATACCGCTCCACGGGGAGGTTCCATGAAGAGTCCACTGGCCTCGATGGTTTTCGTTGGGTTGGTCATGGTCATGGCAACAGCCGGGTGCGCTGCCCGCCCCGTAGATGAAAGCGCTCGACGAGAAAAGGCCAAGTCCGAGATCACCCGCCAGCAGGCGATCGACATCGCTCGCAAGCAGGTCAAGTTCGAGCCTCGGCAGGTCGACGCCGAGCAGACCGACCAGGAAGGCCGACCGGTCTGGAAGGTGATCTTGCGGGGCCAGCCGCCCGGCCCCGGGCACGCGATGGGCGAGTACATGGAGGTCCTGGTCGATCGCCGAACCGGCGAGATCGTGGGACTGGCGATGAGCTGAGAGGAGGTTTTGTGAACCAACGGCAGTACTTGCGCGGACTCGCCTTGATCGGTCTCGTCCTCGGCGCCACCGCGGCTGCCGCCCACGACACCTGGCTGCTCCCCTCGCGATCCAGCTCGCGCGCCGGGGCACGGGTGCTCTTGGCGATGACCAGCGGCATGGCATTCCCACGCAACGAAACTGCTATCGACCCCGCCCGGATCGCGGCAGCGTCTATGCGACTCGCTGGCAGCACTACGCCTCTCACCGTCCACAAGCGCGGCTCCGATGCGCTGGCTCTGGACGTCACGCCCGCTCGCGCCGGAGTGGCGACGCTGTGGGTCGAGCTGCACCCACGCACGCTCGCCCTGACTCCCGAGCAGGTCACGGAGTACCTCGAGGAGATCGGCGCGCCGGCGGAGGTGCGCGAGCGCTGGGAGAAGGCGGCGACGCCGCGCCGCTGGCGCGAGTCCTACGTGAAGCATGCCAAGACCTTCGTGCGCGTCGGCATGCCGACTGCGGACCACTCCTGGGCCGAGCCAGTAGGCATGAGCTTCGAGCTGATTCCGGAGCAGGACCCGACAGCCGTCCGCAGCAGTGAGCACATCACCCTGCGGCTGCTGCGCCACGGCGCCCCAGCCGCCGGAGTGGCCGTGGCGCTGGTCGCCGAGGGCGGCGGACCTGCCGTCCTCCACACAACGGACGGCGCCGGGCGCGTCACCTTTGAGCTCGGGCGCTCGGGTCGCTGGATGGCTCGCGCTACGGAGCTTCGCCCCTCCAGCAGGGAGGAGCTCGATTGGGAGAGCGAGTTCACGACCCTGACTTTCACCGTGCGGTGACAGCGGGGAGACCGACAGGCGCTGACGCGAAGATGTTCGTCCAACCGGTTGACTACTTTCTCGCCGCCTGGTTCGCGCTCGCCTTCGCCTCGACCATCTACGTGGGGGCGGACCAGTATCGGAACAACCCAGAGCCGACGGTGATGAAGTGGGGGTTCATCCTCGTCACGCTCTACATGGGGCCCATCGGGCTCCTGCTCTACGTGCTCGCGGACAAGGAGCCTCGGCCCGGCGAACACGAGCAGTTCGTCGCGCGGCTGTGGAAGCAGGGGGTCGGCTCGACGATTCACTGCGTCGCCGGGGACGCCACCGGCATCATTCTCGCCGCCGCGATCACCGCCGTGATCGGTCTGCCGATGTGGCTCGATCTGGTCGTCGAGTACGTCGCCGGCTTCCTCTTCGGGCTCCTTATCTTCCAGTCGCTGTTCATGCGCTCGATGATGGGAGGCACGTACCTGGAGAACGTCCGCCGGACCTTCGTTCCGGAGCTCGTGAGCATGAACTTCATGATGGCGGGGATGGCTCCGGTCATGAGCTTTCTCATGATGAGTCGCGACATGCGCGCCATGGTCCCCACAGAGCTGCTGTTTTGGGGCGTGATGTCGATCGGCGTGATGGCAGGGTTCGCCGTGGCCTGGCCGTGGAACGTCTGGCTAGTGGCTCAGCGGCTCAAGCATGGCCTGATGACCATGCGTGAGCCGGGCTCGAAGTTCGATCTGACCGCAGAGAAGGCCAGGCCCGGGTTATGGGGGCCTCGACCTCGTCGAGCTCTTGCCGCCCTGGCGGATCAATCGACCAGGTTCGCTCGCCTGGTGCCCAGCTCGAGCGACTCGCGGGTCACCTTGCGCTCGCAGTCCGGGCAGATGCCATGGGTGAAGTCGGCGCGTGAGTGGTCGTGGATGTAGCTCTCGAGCTGCGTCCAGTAACCCTTGTCGTCGCGGATCTTCTTGCACCAGGCGCAGATCGGCAGCAGGCCACTGAGCACCTGGATCCTGGCCAGCGCTTCGTCCACCCGGCTGGCCAGCTCCTTCTCCCGCAGCCGGAGATGGCGCACGCGGAGGTGATACAGCCCGGCGGCCGCCAGGAACGCCGCCAGCGCACAGAGGGCGAAGAACGAGCGCGTCTGGTGGAAGTGGGGAGCGAGCGTGAGGTCGACCGCGGCGCCCTCCTTGTTCCAGATGCCCTCGTCGTTGCTGGCGATGACCCG
Organism: Thermoanaerobaculia bacterium; assembly: GCA_036001185.1. Classification (GTDB taxonomy): domain Bacteria; phylum Acidobacteriota; class Thermoanaerobaculia; order Multivoradales; family JAIOJS01; genus DASYQD01. Next base: position 9,647 of record DASYUP010000623.1, on the reverse strand, counting down.
GAAGCGATACTGGCCGGGGGGGATGTTGGTGTAGAAGGCGGTGCGCCGTGTGCCCGCATCGATCCATCCGCGGTCGAAGCCCTCGAGCCGGTACTTGAACTGCATGCGCTCGGGGATGCCGAAGCCCAAGGCGGTGTACTGGAACTGGAGCTCGCCGTCGCCCGGAGGCAGCCGCACGTCCTTGCCGGCGGTGACCCTCTCGCGGTCGGCCCACACCTCCTCGATCCGCACCGGGGGTGGACGCAGGTTGAGGGCCAGCTTGCCGGGATCGATGCGCACGGCGCCTTGCGTGGTCGGAAACCAGAGGATGCCGTCGCGCGTGCGCGTGCCCGCCGGCTGGCTGCCACTGTTGCACTGGCTGCTCTTCATGCCGTCGGCCTTGCCATAGAGAACGGCCGACACCGACGTGGCCTGTCCCTTCGCCACCGCCTCTAGCTGGGAGCGGTCGACGCGGAAGACGCCCTTGTCGCAGCTCATCCAGAAACGCCCGTGGTCGTCCTCGAGGATCTGGTAGACGACGTCGTCGGGGAGCCCCTCCCGCATAGTGAACGAGACGATGCGGCCGTCCCGCAGGCGGTTGAGGCCGCCGCCGAAGGTGCCGATCCACAGCGTGCCCTCCGCGTCCTCGTGGAGGGCGAGCACGAAGTTGCTGGCCAGACCGTCGCCGGCCCGATAGCTGGTGAGCCGCCCATCGTGGATCCTCACCACACCGCCGCCGTAGGTGCCGACCCACATGCTGCCGTCCCTGCCGCGCAGGATGGAGAAGACGATGTCGTTGGTCAGGCCGCTGCCGGTCGAGTAGCGCTCGATCACCCGGCCGTCGCGGAAGTGGTCGAGACCGCCACCGTAGGTCCCCACCCACAGGCTGCCGTCGCGGTCGCAGAACAACGCGCGGACGAGATCGCTCGACAGCCCCTCCTTGGTGGTGAAGCTCGTGAAGTGTCCGTTGGCGAGGCGGGCGACGCCGCCGCCATAGGTCCCCACCCACAGGTTGCCCGCCGCGTCGTCGCAGACCGAGTAGACGAGATCGTGGGGCAGCCCGTCGCGCACCGTGTACGTGGAGATGACGCGACCATCGCGGAGCCGGTTGAGCCCGGAGTTGGTGCCGATCCAGACGGAGCCGTCGCGTGCCTCGTAGATCGGGAAGGTGAGGTCGTTCGACAGCCCCTCGCGGGTGGTGACGGTGGTGAAGCGGCCGTCGCGGAACGAGTTGACGCCACCGCCCCAGGTCCCCACCCACAGGCTGCCGTCCGCGCCCTCGGCGATCGAGCGCACCAGGTCGCTGGAGAGCCCGTCCTTGGCGGTGAAGGTGGAGAACTGCCCGTCGCGCCGGCGGGTGAGGCCGCCGTTGGTACCGATCCAGAGGGTACCCTCGCGGTCCTCGACGATGACCCGCACCTTGTCGTCGGAAAGCCCATCGCGCACGTGGTAAGTGTCGAAGCGGCCGTCGGCGAAGCGGCTCAGGCCCCCCTCGGTGCCGACCCACAGGGTCCCATCCTTACCCTCCGTCACGGCACGCACACTGTCGTGCGCCAGGCCGTCCTTCGTGGTGTAGCTGGTGAAGCGACCGTCCCGGAAGCGAACCAGCCCGCCGCCATCGGTGCCCAGCCAGACAGTGCCGTCGTGCCCTTCGCAAACGGAGCGCACGATGCTGCTGGAGAGCCCGTCGGCGGCGGTGTAGGCCACGAACTTGCCGTCCCGATAGTGGTTCAGGCCGCCGCCGAAGGTGCCGATCCAGACGCTGCCGTCCCGGGAGACGTAGAGCGACGAGATGCTGTCGTTGGAGAGGCCTTCGTTCCTGGAGTAAGCCGTGAAGCGGTCGCCGTCGAAGTGCGTCAGCCCTTCCTGGGTGCCGATCCAGAGGCCGCCTTGGGGATCCCGGGAGAGTGCGGCGACGTAGTTGTGGAGGATGCCGCCGTCGGTGTTGCGCTTGTCGAACTGGGTGAACCGCACGCCGTCGAAGCGCGCCAGGCCCCCCTCGGTGCCGAGCCAGAGGTAGCCGTCGGGGGTCTGCGTGATGGCGAGGACGGTGTTGTGACCGAGCCCGTCCTCAGCCTGCCAGAGCTCGTGGGTGTACTGGGTGATGCTCTTGGCGGGATCCAGGGCCTCGGCCCTGGAGGCGAGCAGCAGCAGGGCCGCAGCCGCGCCCACAAAAGCCGGGGAGAACCTTCCGCCCATGGAGCGGCACCAAAGGCTCGAGCCGGGCCGCCACTCGTCAGCAGTCGGCTCGGCAGCAGTCGGCTCGGCAACCGAGCGGGCCGGCGAGGAGTCAGTCCCCTCCTGCCCGGGACACGGCGGGCGGCTGGGTTCTGCGTCCATGCAACAGCCTTCATGGTAACCCACCCATCCAGTGCAGCCGGTTGACGTCCTCCCGAACCACGCGAGTCGCCGCGGTTGGTATCCTCGGCCGGTGAGCGCCGCGCGTTTCCGGCTCGCCCTCCGCGCCGTCGCCTGCGCCCTCGTGCCGTTGCTGCTGCCGCTCGCCGAGGCTTCAGCGGCCCTGCTCGCGCCGACGCCCCATGCCTGCGTGGTGGTCATGCACTGTTGCAAGACTGGTTTCTGCCCGCTGCAGAAGGCCGCCCATGGCCAGCCGGCCTGGCCCACCTGGGAATCGTGTGCCAACGACACTCCCACCCGCGCCACCACGGCGCCGGCGCGCCCTCCGGCTACTCTGTGCGTGGCCCTGGCATTGATGCCGCCCACCGGCGTGGCGCCGCTGCGAGCCGAGTGCCAGCTTCTCTCCTCGACCGACCCGCCCCTCCCCGACTCGCCGCCTCCGCGAGCGACCGGCGCCTCCCCGGCGTCCTTCGTCCCCTGAGTCGCAGCGACCCGGCCGACCGTGCCGGGCTCGAGGAGGTCAGTTCATGCGTCGATTGCTCTTCTGCGTCTTGCCCCTGCTGGTGGCGCTCGCCGCCGCGCGTCCGCTCGCCGCCAGCTGCGGCTCCGCCCTCTGCCCCATCGACACCCACGCCCTCAACCTGCCCGAGACCGGCGGCTGGGCGCTGGACCTCTCGTTCCAGTACATCGATCAGGACCAGCCGCGCATCGGCACCCGCGACGCTCACGTCGGCGAGCTTTCCAGCGAGCACGACGAGGTGCGCACCATCAACCGCACCGCCACCGCGGCCTTGCGCCACGCCTTCTCGGATGGGCTGCACGTCGGCGTCGTCGTCCCCTGGGTGTCGCGCTTCCACGAGCACATCGAAGAGTCGGTCGAGGGACAGAGCTTCCCCGGCGAGGTGGAGAAATGGTCCTACTCCGGGGTCGGCGACGTCGCCTTGGAGACGCAGGCCGAGCTCTGGTCGCATGGACGCACGGGTCTCTGGCTGACCGGCGCCGTCGAGCTGCCGACCGGCCAGGACGATCGCAGCAACAGCGCCGGCGAGGTGGCCGAGCTGCCCATACAGACCGGCAGCGGCTCGACCGATTTCGTCGTCGGAGGAAACCTGCGCGGCTCCGTCTTCCACGTCGCCGGCCGTGAGGGCGCCATGGGGCGGACGGCGGCGATCCCCTGGTTCGCCTCGGTGACCTACCGGCGCAACGGCCGTGGCCGAGACGACTACCGGCTGGGCGACGAGTGGCAGGCAAGCGCCGGCACCGCCTACCCGCTCAGCCAGCGCCTGGAGGCGCTGCTGCAGCTCAACGCCCGCCGGCGGGGTGAGGACGACCCCGGCAAGACCCAAGAGGACCCGCGTTTCACCGGCGGGCGCTTCCTCTTCGCCAGCCCCGGCGCGCGGCTGGCGCTCGGCGAGCGCTGGGCCGGTTACCTCTACCTGCAGCTGCCGCTCTACCAGGACGTCAACCGGCTACAGCTCACCGCCCGTCGCAACTGGCTGTGGGGGATCCAGGGACGGTGGTGAGCAGCGGGGTGGTGAGCCAGGCGGTGGGGAGCTAGAACGGCAGTGCCGCTTCGCCGTCGGGCATCGCCACCGTCTCCGCGCCCCCCATCGGCGGCCCGCCCGCCTGGGCGCCGAGCGCCTGCTGCAGGCGCAGCAGGAATTCCTCCGCCAGCAGGCGATGGCAGTCGGCCCCCACCGAGTCGGGGTCATGCTCGAAGACCGTGCCGCCGAGCGCCGGCGCCTCGGCGAGGCGGGCGTTGGTGCGCACCTGGATGGCGAACACCGAGGAGCCGAAGGTGGCGCGGATGACCTCGAGGTTCTGGCGCACGGTGCGCAACCGCAGATCGACCACGGTGGGGATGATGCCCAGGAAATGGGTGCGGCTCTGGCAGCGGAAGTCGAGCCGCGCCACCGCCTGCACCAGGTTTTCCAGCCCCTCGACGGCGAGGAAGTGGGGAACGGCGGGCGCCACGTAGGCATCGGCAGCCACCAGCGCGTTGCGGCTGAGCAGGCCGAGCCCCGGCGGGCAGTCGATGAGGATGTGCTCGAACCGCTCGCGCAGCGGCTCGAGGGCCCGTGCCAGCACCCGCTCCTTGGTCCGCAAGGGGGCGAGGTCGGCCTCGACGCTCGCCAGGTCGGCGGAGGCCGGCAGCACCCAGAGGCCCGGCAGCCGCGTCGGCCGCGCCGCCGCGCCGGCGGCCTCGCTGCGCAACATCACGTCGGCGGCCGAAGGCGCCAGCTGGTGGCGCTTGAGGCCGAGGGAGAGGGAGGCCGAGGCCTGGCAGTCGAGGTCGACCACCAGCACCGTGTGCCCGCGCCCGGCCAGGGCGGCGGCGAGGTTGACCGTCGTGGTGGTCTTCCCCACGCCCCCCTTGGAGCTCACCACCGCGGTGGTGGAGTGCGAGGCTTCGCTCAAGGCCGTCGTTGTGACTGGGCCGCCATCTTGCTGTGCCAACGGCAGTTGGCACTCCATTGTGCACGCCTGAGCGGCCCCATGCAAGCGCCGACCCATCCGCGGCCCGGCCGCCGGCCGTAGAGAGGGCATGGCCGACACCCCCCGCTCCCGCCTCCGCCTGCTGCCGCTGCTCGTCCCGCTGGCCCTGGCGGCCGGCTTCCGCACCGGCATCGCGGCCCCCTTCTCGCGGCCCCTGCCGCCCCTCCCGGGCGGGCCGGCCGTGGCGTCGCCGGCGGCCGGAGGCCTCGCTCACGCCGCCTTCGCGGTCGGCTGATTCTGGTCGGCCGACTCCCGGTTCGGGAGTCTCCCCGGGGTGGTGACGACGCGGGTCGGCTATGCCGGCGGAACGCGCCGGGGTCCCGACTACCACCACACCGGCGACCATCGGGAGTCGGTGGAGGTGGTCTACGACCCCTCCCGCACCTCCTACCGGAAGCTGCTGGCGGCCTTCTGGGGAGCCCACCCGGCGGTCGGCCCCCGCGGGCCCTTGCGCACCCGCGAGGCCGTGCTCTACACCGATGAGGCGCAGCGGCGCCAGGCACTCGCCTCGCGACTCCAAGTGGCACGCGCGGCTGGCGAACCGGTGTCCACCGAAGTGATTCCCGTCGGCCGCTTCTGGGCCGCCGAGGCCACCAACCAAAAGGCCAATCTGCAACGCATGGCACCCGACCTCGTGCGCCAGCTCGCCGCTCGCTACGGCGGCCGCGAGAAGTTCCTCGCCTCCGCGGCGGCGGCGCGCCTCAACGCCTACGTCGGCGGCTTCGCCGGCGAGGAGGCGGTGGCAGCCGCGGCAGCGGAGCTCGGCGTGCCGACCGGCGAGCTGCTCAGCCGGCTGCCGCGGTAACCGCAGCGCCGGGCGGGGCTGTCTATGCCTGTCCCGCTGCCCGCCCGAGCTCGGCGATGTCGATCAGGAGAGGCCGTTCGGCCTGGGGCGAACGATTCAACTTCGTCCAATCCGCGACCCCTGGTTTGCTGGCAGACTCTGCCCGTGAGTCCGGCCACCAGGGTTAGCTGCGCATGACCGCGACACCCTTGCAGCGGCTGCGCGCGCGCAACGAGTGGAAGTTCTTCGCCGTCCTGCCGCGCGCCGCGCCCGGCCTCGCCGCCGCCTGGTGGACGATGCTCCTCCTCCGCGGCGCGCTGCCGGCGCTCTTCGCCCTCGCCAGCGGGGCCCTGATCGCCGCCGTGCAAGGCCATCGCGACCTCACCGCGCCGCTCGCCTTCGTCGGTGTCGTCTTCGTGCTGCTGCAGGTGCTCGCGCCGCTGCACCAGGCGATCAGCGCCAACCTCGGCAGCCGCGTCGCCGCTTGGCTCTACGACCGCCTGACGGCAGCCTGCGTCGCGCCGCCGGGGCTCGGCCACCTCGAGGACCCGGCACTCGCCGGCGATCTCATCGCCGCCCGCGACTTCGACCTCGGCATGACCGGCCCGCCGATGCACATCGATGTCGACTTCATCGCCGGCAGCCTGGTGGAGATGGTGGGCGGCACGACTGCCGCGCTCGCCCTTTTCGCCTACGCCTGGTGGGCGCCGCTGGTGGTCGGCGGCGCCTGGGTCGCCACCCACTGGCTGCTGCGCGAGAGCGCCGTGTGGTTCGACCGCAACACCGACACCGTGCGCTCCGCCCAGCGCCACGCCGACTACGCCTACCGCCTCGCCGTCGACCCGCCGGCGGCCAAGGAGCTGCGCCTCTTCGGTCTCGTCGACTGGACGCTCGAGCGCTTCCTCTCTCGCCGCAAGCTGCTCTACGACCTGCAGTACCACGCCACCCGCCTGCGCGAGCGGCCGCTCGCCTTGAGCCTGGTGCTGGTCACCGCCGCCAACCTCGCCGTGTTCGGCTCGATCGCCGCCGCGGCGGCCAGCGGCCAGCTCGACCTCGGGCGTGCCGTCGCCTACGCCCAACTCGCCCTCGCCACCGGCATGATCGCCTTCGGCGGCCTCAACTGGGCGCTCGACGGCGCCTCGGCGCCGGTCGCCGCGGTGCTGCGGCTCGAGCCCGCCATGGTCACCGCCGGCGCGCTCACGCCGCCGCCCGCAGCCGCCGTTGCCGCCACGGCCGCGCCTCGGCGGGCGCCGGCGTCACCGATCCTGCAGATGCCGGCCCGCGAGATCCGCTTCCGCGACGTCACCTTCACCTACCCGCGCGGCGAGCGCCCGGTGCTTTCCGGCTTCGACCTCACCATCCCCGCCGGCAGCTCGCTCGCCATCGTCGGCCAGAACGGCGCCGGCAAGACGACGCTGGCGAAGCTCCTCTGTCGCCTCTACGACCCGCAGGGCGGCGCGATCGAGGTCGACGGCGCCGACCTGCGCGAGCTCGACGTCGACGCCTGGCGTGCCCGCCTCGCCGCCGTCTTCCAGGACTTCATCCGCTACGAGCTGCCGTTGCGCGAGAACGTCGCCCCCGCCGGCGCCCCCGACGACGCCATCCTCACCGCCCTCACCGAAGCGGGAGCCGCCGGCCTCGCCACGCTCGACACCCCGCTCGCCCGCGGCTACGAAGGCGGCACCGACCTCTCGGGCGGCCAGTGGCAGCGCATCGCCCTCGCCCGCGCCCTCTGCGCCGTGCACCTCGGCGCCGGCCTCGTGCTGCTCGACGAGCCCACCGCCCAGCTCGACGTGCGCGGCGAGGCCGAGATCTTCGAGCGCCTGCTGCGCGCCACGCGCCAGGCGACGACCATCCTCATCTCCCATCGCTTCTCCACCGTCCGCCAGGCCGACCGCATCTGCGTGCTCGAGCACGGCCGGGTGATCGAGCTCGGCAGCCACGAGGAGCTCATCGCGCAGGGTGGTCGCTACCGCACCATGTTCGAGCTGCAAGCGAAACGCTTCGGCGCCAGCGAGGACGAGGAGGGCCAGGCCTATGAGCGCCTCGCCTGATCCGCTGCCGCCGCGCACTTGCGGCTTACAATGGAGTTGTTATGAGCCAAGAGCCACGACGTCGGATCTCCCGTCGTCCACGCGGCGAGGACGTGCTGGGCGACGTCGCCATCCTGCAGCGCACGCTCAATCGCCTGCGCGGGGGAGCGCTCGTGCCCAAGGGCCTCTACCGCTTCGCGCGGCACGAGGAGGCCGACGAGTGGATGATCCGCCAGATCGCGAGTACTCACGCGCGCCTGAGCTCGAGGACCTCGTCGGCCTCTGCCGGTCGCTGAATCGCGAGGAGGTTCGCTACCTGCTCATCGGCGGCTGGGCCGTCATCCTGCACGGCTCAGTGCGCACGACCAAAGACATCGACCTCCTCGTCGATCCAGCCGCCGCCAACGTTCAGGCGATCCGCCGCGCGCTATCTGACCTGCCGGACAACGCCGCCCGCGAGCTCGCCGACGCAGAGGTGGCGGAGTACGGAGTCGTGAGAGTGGCCGACGAGGTGGTCGTCGATCTCATGGCCTCGGCGTGCGGCATCACCTTCGCGCAGGCCATGGCCGAGCATGGCGGCGAGCAAAAGGTCGTGGAGGGTGTGCCGATCGCGGTGGCGAGCAAGGACCTGCTGATCCGCACCAAGCAGACCGTGCGACCGAGCGACGCCGCCGACGTGGCGTACCTGCGGGCGCTCATGGCGGAGGAGCCCGGCCAGAGCGGCTGACCGTCGAAGCCTATGAGCGCCTCGCCTGATCCCCTGCCGCCGGCGCTGCCGGCGATGTGGCGCGCCCTCAAGCTCGGCTATCGCGACCAGCCGGGGTTGCTGGTCGCCGCCCTCGGCCTCGTCCTCCTCGCCGCGCTGCCCGATGCCTTGCTCGCGCTCTGGCTTGCCCTCCTCGGCCAGGGAGTGCTCGTCCACGACAACCACAAGATCGTCATCGCCGCCCTCGGCCTCGGCGTCTCCGCCACCGCTACCTGGTTCCTGCGTGTCGTCAGCGCGCGCGTGCTCCGCCGTTTCCGCGACCGCGTCACCGTCGCCCTCGAGGCGCACGTCGCTCGCCTCCAGGCCGCGATCGAGACCATCGCCCACCAGGAGCGCCCCGAGCTGCTCGACCGGCTGGCGATGCTGCGCAACCAGGTCTTCGTCCTCGACCACATGTACATGTCGCTGTTCACCACCTGCGCGTGGATCCTGCGGCTCGGCGTCACCGTCGGCCTGCTGATGTCGATCCACCCGGCGATGGCGTTGCTCGCCCTCTTCGCCCTTCCCACCGTCGCGACCTCGAGCTGGCGGCCCGGCATCGAGCGCCAGGTCGAGGAGCGGAGCGCGCCGGCCATCCGCCTCGCCATGCACCTCTTCACCAGCGCCACCACCGCCGCCTCGGCCAAGGAGCTGCGCCTCGCCGGCATCGCCGGCCGCTGGGTCGAGCGCCGGCGCGCCGCCTGGGAGCGCTGGTACGCCCCGGTGGCGGCGACGCGCTGGACGAGCGCCGCCTGGCACTGCCTCGGCTGGGCGATCTTCGGCGCCGCCTACGTGACGGCCGTCGTCCTCGTCGCCACCCGCCCCGCCTTCGGCCCCGCCGACGTGCTGCTGGCCCTCGCCGCCGGCGCGCGCCTCTCTGCCTACATCGGCGCCACAGTGGGCGAGATCGGCTTCCTGCGCGGCTTCTGGCTCGAAGGCTCGCGCCGCCTCGCCTGGCTCGAGGACTACGCCGCCTCCATCGCCACCGCCGGCGATCAGCCGGCGCCCACCCGCCTCGCCGAGGGCATCCGCCTCGAGGGTGTCTCCTTTGCCTACCCGGGTACCGACCGCCTGGTCGTCGAGAACGTCGACCTCACCCTCCCCGCCGGCACCGTCGTCGCCCTCGTCGGCGAAAACGGCGCCGGCAAGTCGACCCTCGTGAAGCTCCTCTGCAAGCTCTACGAGCCCACCGGCGGCCGCATCCTCGTCGATGGCGTGCCCCTCTCGCAGGTGCGCACCGAAGACTGGCGGC
>DASYUP010000622.1:0-1929 GCA_036001185.1 Thermoanaerobaculia bacterium | reverse complement strand
CACGCGATCACCCCTAGCTCACAATGTGACGCCGGCGTCAACCCTGGTCGGCGGCCACCGAGAGCCTCCGCGTCGGCATCCTCAGCGCTTCGATCTGCACCGTGCTCTCCATCGCGCTGGTGATGCTTCTCTACCAGCTCCTGAAGCCGGTCAACCATAAGGACGCCTCGCCGGTGGCGATCCTGCTCCTGGTCGCGGTGCCCATCTCGCTCGTCATTCCACTCGCCGACGCGGCAATGAAGGCCTCCAGCCGCTGGCGCAGGGTGAGCGCGCCCGTCGCGTCGACCAGCTTGGTGACGTTGTACTGCGCTTCGTCGTAGGTGCCCCCGTGCACGCCGCAATCGGGCATCCAGATCGACACCGTGGGGGCCCGCTGGCGTCCTCGCCGGGGTCGACGCCGAGCAGGGCGCAGTGCGGGTAGCTCGCCAGCTCGCCCCAGGAGATGGTGGGGCCAAGCCCGTGATTGGTGTGCTCCGTGTTGGGGTCGCTGCGATCCTCGCGCACGAAGAAGGGCGTCGCCACGTGGTTGAGGAGCGTGTGGTAGCGCTCGCGGCAGAGAGCCGCCGTCCCCACGCGGCTCGTGTGTGGGGAGGGAGGAGGCGTCGAGGAGGTCCGGCGCGGCACCGTCACTGAGCCTGGCTCCGCCATCGCGGCCGCCGGCCCGTCGTCGCCGTAATAGGACAGGGCGTCGTAGTGGCCGGCCTCGACGCTCGTGCCCGCCGTTACCCCGTCGTCGAGGTCGCCGGCCGGCGGCGCGTTGAACGCCGCCTCGTTCTCGACGCTGGGCGGGAAATGGGCGCCGGGCTCGCGAAAGGCTCGCGCCCGGCAGCTGCCTTCAGCACCACCTGCAGCCCCATCTTCGGCGTCATCTCCGGCCGCTGACACTCACTCCCCCGCTCCCGCGGCGCCGCTCACGGGCGGCGGGGCGATGGTAGGCTCGTGAGCGGAAAGGAACCCCTATCGCTCGAGGCGCACGCCGGGACGATCCCCGACGGTCCGCGGGCTGTCAAGACCGGGCGGCGCAATCCCGCCGCCCGCCGGCGTACACTGCGCCGAATCGACGAGGCCGACCGACGGAGGTCGACGTGATCGGAATGGGGAGCTTGCTCGCATTTTTCGCTGCCGCCCTGGTGCTCCTTCTGTTGCCCGGCCCCGCCGTCCTCTTCGTCGTCACGCGCAGCGTTCAGCATGGGCGTCGCGCCGGGCTGGTGTCGGTGCTCGGCCTCTCGTGCGGGGCGCTGGTGCACCTAGGGGCCGCCGTCGTCGGCGTGTCGGCGCTGATCGCCGCCTCGGTCGCCGCCTTCACCACCATCAAGCTCCTCGGCGCCGGCTACCTCCTCTTCCTCGGGATCAAGACGCTGGTCGGCAAGAGCTCGCCTCCGACCGCCGCCGAGGTGACTGCCGAGCCGACGGCGCGCCACTTTCTCGACGCCGTCGTGGTGAACTTGTTCAACCCCAAGACGGCGATCTTCTCGCTCGCCTTCCTCCCCCAGTTCGTCGATCCGGCCCGCGGCCCGGTCGGCCGCCAGATCGCCGCGCTCGGCTTCCTCTTCCTCCTCCTCGCGCTGATCACTGACGGTCTGTACGCCCTCGCCGCCGCCTCTCTGCGCGACTGGCTCGCCGTCCGCCCGGGCATCTGGCGGTCGCAGCGCTACGTCGCCGGCACGGTGTACCTGGGCCTCGGTCTGTCGGCGGCGCTCACCGGGCGCAAGCCCGGCTGAGCGACGAGGCAGCGGTCGAAGGGGCGAAGGGCCGGGGGGCGTCCCGGAGGAAGCGGTCCCTACCTTCTACCGCTGCCACCTCGATGAGCTCGAGCGACGGGACGACGGCGACCGCCTGGTCCTCGCCGGGGAGCGCGCCGCCGTGCGGCGCGGAGACCTCCGGCCGCCGCCCTGCGCTGGACTCGGCGGGGCCGAGAGCGCCGCCATG
>DASYUP010000621.1:0-5634 GCA_036001185.1 Thermoanaerobaculia bacterium | reverse complement strand
CCACCGTGGTCTCCAGGTGGGCGGTGATGGAGCCCTCGGCGATGCGGTTCTCGAGGTCCGGCTTGAGCCAGTACTTGACGCCCGGACGGAAGGCGGTGCCGCGGTGCACGATGGCCACCTTGGCGCCCCAGCGGTAGAGCTCGAGGGCCACCTCCGCCGCCGAGTTGCCGCCCCCCACCACCACCACGCGGTCGGCGAAGTGGCCGTAGGGCTCCCGGTAACGGCTGCTCACCCACGCCAGCTCCTCGCCGGGAACCCCCAGCCGCCGGGGGTGGCCGAAGTAGCCGCTCGCCAGTGCCACCGCGCTTGCCCGGCGCCGGCGCTCCTCCTCGCCGCGACGGCTCGTCACCTCGAAACCCTCACCGGCGCGGCGCACGGCCGTCACTTCTTCGTGGAGGGCCAACGGCAGCCGCCAGTGCCGCGCCACCTCACGGTAGTAGGCGAGGGCCTGCTTGCGGTTGGGCTTGGTGTCCGGAATGGCGAACGGCACGCCGGCGATCTCCAGCCGCTCGCGGGTGGTGAAGAAGAGGAGGTCCGTCGGATAGCCGCGGATCCCCTCGCAGAGGCCGCCGCGGTCGACGATCAGCGCCGCGAGCCCCGCCTTGCCCGCGGCGGCGCCGATGGCGAGGCCGGTGGGGCCGGCCCCGATCACCAGCAGGTCGAGCGGTCGATCGTCGGTGGGGGGCAAGAGGCTCACGGCGTCGATCGTAGCAGGGCAAATGCGGCAAATGCGGGGACATGATCCGAATTGGCCGCGGCGGTCGTGGTAGCGGCGCCGGTGGCGGGCCAATTCGGTCATGTCCCCGGGGGCGACGGGACGGCTGGCTAGCGACGGAACAGGGAGTGATTGAGCGGCCCGTGGCCGCGGCCGAAACCCGGCGCTGTGGCGATGGCCTCCTGCACGTAGGCAATGGCGGCGCCCACCGCCAGGGCGAGCGGCTCGCCGCGTGCGAGGCGGGCGGCGATCGCCGCCGACAGCGTGCAGCCAGTGCCGTGGAGGGCGCGAGTGTGTTGCCGGGGATGGGTGAAGCGGTCGACGCCGGCGCCGTCGACGAGCAGGTCGACGAGATCGTCCCCCCCGCCGTGGCCGCCCTTGAGCAGCACGGCGCAGCCGGCGGCGGCGAGCCGCCGCGCGGCGGCCAGCCGCTGCTGCTCGTCCGCCACCGGCAGGTCGGCGAGCTTCGCCGCCTCGGGGATGTTGGGGGTCACCAGTGTGGCGAGCGGCAGCAGTCGATCGCGCAGGGTCGCGACGGCGTCGTCGGCGAGCAGCGGCGCGCCGCCCTTGGCCACCATCACCGTGTCGACGACGATCGGCACGCCGCGCAGCGCCGCCAGCGCCGCGACCACCACCTCGACAGTGGCGGCGCTCGCCAGCATGCCGACCTTGACGGCGTCGACGCCGAGGTCGTCGATCACCGCCGCGAGCTGCGCCGCCACGACCTCGGGCGGCACCGCGTGCACCGCGGTGACGCCGAGCGTGCTCTGCGCCGTGACCGCGGTGACTACGCTCATGCCGTAGCCGCCGTGGGCAGCGAAGGTCTTGAGGTCGGCCTGGATACCGGCGCCCCCGCTGCAGTCGGAGCCGGCGATGGTGAGCAGCCGCGGGGGCCGCGCGCCCATGCCGCTACCGCTGCGCGCGCGCCAGGCTGGGAGCGTCCTCGCCGGCCTCGCTGCGCCGCCGCCAGAGCGCCAGCGCCACCACCGCCGCGAGCACCGCCAGGCTGATCGCCTGCGCCAGCGTCAGCGGACCGAGGAAGCGGTCGTCCTTGGCGCGCAGGAACTCGATGGCGAAACGCTCGACTGCGAGCAGGCCGATGACGGTGAGCGCCACTGCCCCCTCGCGCGGCCGTCGCCGCAGCAGCCAGAGGCCGACTCCCCAGATGGCGAGCGCCAGCAGCGTCTCGTAGAGCTGGGTGGGGTGCACGCGCAGCAGCGTGTCGTCGGGCACCGAGGCCGGGACGTTGACTCCGAAGGCCGAGCGCAACTCGCCGGCGGTGGTGGCCGGCAGCCCGACGGGAAAGGCCACTGCCCACGGCAGGTCGGTCGGCTTGCCGTAGTCGTCGCCGACCAGGAAGCAGCCGATACGGCCGATCCCGTAGCCGAGCGCCAGGCCCAGCGAGGTGGCGTCCACGGTGCGCCAGACCGGCAGCCGGCGGCGCCGAATCACCCAGACGGCCGCCGCGGTGCCGGCAAGGAAGCCGCCATACCAGACCAGCCCCGAGCGGTCGAAGAGCAGGTGCCAGTCGCGGTAGAGGGCGGCGTAGTAGATCTTGCCGCCGACGATGCCGGCCAGGCCCGCCCACAACATCAAGGTGCTGGCGTCGTCGGCATCGCCGGCGCCCAGCTTCTTGAGCCCCCACGCGAGCTGCGCGTAGGCAGCGAGGAAGGCGAGCATGAGCATCACGCCGAAGGGGCTGATGGAGAGTGGGCCGAGGTGAAAGAGCTCGCGAATCATCGGCCGCCAGCCTACCATCCGCCTTCGACCCGTCATCGGGTGAGTCGCCACTGCCCTAGAATCGATCGCGCAATGCCCTCCAGCTCCGTCGCGGCGGCGGCGACCGACCCGCAGGCACGCTTCGCCGCGCTCGCCGAGCATGTCCGCACGAGCGGCAGGGGGCGCTGGCTGGTGCTCACCCACGACCATCCGGATCCCGACGCGCTGGCCTCGGCGGTGGGCCTCACCAAGCTGCTGCGGGGCCTCGGCCGCCGGGTCACCGCCGCCTACGGCGGCATCATCGGCCGCGCCGAGAACCGCGAGATGGTGCGCGTGCTCAAGCTCAAGATCGCCCACGTCAAGAACCTGCCGCTGGCGCGCTTCGGTCACTTCGCGCTGGTCGACACCCAGCCGGGGACGGGCAACAACCAGCTGCCGCCGGACGTCGTCCCGGCGCTGGTGCTCGACCATCACCCGCGGCGGCCGGCGAGCCGCGCCGTCGGCTTCCTCGACATCCGACCCGAATACGGCGCCACCGCCACCATGGTTGCCGAATATCTGCTGGCGAGCGGCATGCGCATCACCTCGCACGAGGCGACCGCGCTGGTCTACGCCATCCGCACCGAGACGCGCGACTTCGGCCGCGAGGCGTCGGGGCCCGACAAGCGGGTGTACGACCAGCTGCTGCCAAAGGTGCGCAAGGAAGATCTCGCCCGCATCCAGCACCCGCGGCTGCCGCTCTCCTACTTCGCGCTGCTGCGCCAGGCCATCGAGCGTCTCGCCGGCGTCGACAACCTGGTGGTGTCGCACCTGCCGGAGGTGACGCAGCCCGACATCGTGCCCGAGATCGCCGACCTGCTGCTGCGCCTGGAGGGCAAGACCTGGGCGCTCGCCACCGGCGCCCACGGCGATCGCATCTACCTGTCGCTGCGCACCACCAACGGCCGCGCCGACGCCGGCCGGCTGATGCGCCGGCTGGTGGCGCCGCACGGGCGAGGCGGTGGCCACGGCACGATGGCAGGCGGCTGGGTGCCGCGCACGGGCGACGGCGAGCGCCAGCAGCAGCGGCTGGGCGAGCGGCTGGCGCGCGCCCTGCGCAAGGACCCGCAGCGCCTCGAGCCGCTGCGGCTGGTGGAGCGCCCGCCCGAGGCGCCGCGCGCGGTCGACGAGCCGCCGGCGCCGCCGCGCGTATAACATAGCGACCCCTCAGGGCTGGACCGACCCTCCGGAGGATCTTGCGGAGGCGGCGACGCCGCCGGCGACTCCACAACCGCAACGACCAAGGCAGATGACCACCGCCAAGCCATTCTTCTCCCGTCTCCAGCATCGCGACCGGGCGGTGCGTGCCGCCGCCCGGCGCGAGCTCCTGGAAGTCGTCGGCCGCCACGCCGGCGACCTGCGCGCGGCGGCCGCGGAGCTGGGAGTGAGCTGGCGTACCGTGCGCAAGGCGTTCGCCGCCGAGGAGAAGGAGATGCCGGTGCGCGGCGGCGATCCGCGGGCGACGGCGGCCTCCGCGTTGGCGCCACCTCCCGTGGCTGCATCCGCGCTGGCGGCACCCGTCTCGGCGCGCGTCGTCAGCCCCTCACCCTTCGTCGACTTCGAGGAGCGCCACCGTGCGCCGCTCGGCGCGCAGGGCGCGCCTCACCACGAGGCCGTGACGCCGCCAGCCTGGCCGCCGGAGCCGGCGGCGCGCCAGACGAGCGGCACGGCGCGCGACGCCGCGACGCCCTCACCGCCGGCTGTCCAGCCGGTCTTCCCCCCGTCGCCGGTGGCGCCTCTGGGCGCGGCGCCGCGGACGCCCGAGCCACTGCACGCCCTGCAGACCGGCGAATGGCCACACCACCAGCCGGACGCCGCGCCCGCTCACGGGCAGCCCGCCCGAGCGATGGGCGCCGCCCCGACGCAGCCCCGTCGCCTCGCCTTCGTCCTGCACGCCCACCTGCCCTGGGTGCTCGGTCACGGTACCTGGCCGCACGGCGAGGACTGGCTCGCCGAGGCGGTCACCCACTGCTACCTGCCGCTGGTGAGTGCGCTGCAGCGCCTCACGGCGCGCGGCGGCCGCCATCTGCTCACCGTCTCGCTGTCGCCGGTGCTGGCGGCGCAGCTCGGCGATGCGCGCACCCGGCCGCTGGTCGACGGCTACCTCGCCCATCGCCGCGATGCCGCCCGCGCGCTCGGCACCGGCCATCCGCTGGCCCGCTGGTGGGAGGCGACCTACGACGATCTCGCCGCTGCGTGGCGGGCGCTCGACGGCGACCTGCTGGGCGCCCTGGCGCGGCTCGCCGACGCCGACGCCATCGAGCTGTCGACCTGCGCCGCGACTCACGGCTACCTGCCGCTGCTGCATCGCCGCGAGCACGTGGCGCTGCAGGTGATAGCGGCCGTCCACAACCACGAGCGCTGGTTCGGCGCCGCCCCGCGCGGTCTGTGGATGCCGGAGTGCGCCTACCGCGGTGGCGGCCCCTGGCGGCATCCGATCACCGGCGCGGCGGAGCCCTGGCGAGCGGGCAACGAGACCTTCCTCGCCGCCGCCGGCATCGACTGGACGGTGGTCGACGCCCACCTGTTGCTCGGCGGCGAACCGCTGGTGCCCTACCCCGATGTCTGGGCCGCCGGCGAGGGTAGCGACGGCGAGCCGCCGCTGCCGGTGGCGGTGCGGCTGCAACCGCGCCTCATCGACGACGGTCCGGTGGCAGTGCTGCCGCGCGAGCCGCACGCCGCGCACCAGGTGTGGTCGCGGCAGGGTGGCTACCCCGGCGACCCGCGCTACCTCGACTTCCACAAGCGCCACGCCGAGACCGGCCTGCGTCTCTGGCGGGTGACCGACGCCGCCGGCGACCTCGGCGACAAGCTCCCCTACCATCCCGCCGACGCGCTGGCCGCCGCCGCCGAGCACGGGCGCCATTTCCACCAGCTGCTCGCCGGAATCGAAGGCCTCGGCGGCGGCGTCGCCGTCTGCCCCTACGACGCCGAGCTCTTCGGCCACTGGTGGTTCGAAGGGGTTGCCTGGCTCGAGGCCGTGCTCGCCGGCTGCCTCGATGGCGGCGCGGTGAGTGCCACCACCCCCTCGCGCGAGCTCGAGCAGAGGCCGCCGCGGCGGCGCGTGCGGCTGCACGAGGGTTCATGGGGCGAGGCGGGAGACGACCGCATGTGGGTCAACGAGCAGACCGCCTGGATGTGGGACGACCTGCGCCTCGCCG
>DASYUP010000620.1:0-7265 GCA_036001185.1 Thermoanaerobaculia bacterium | reverse complement strand
GCCAACGCGGCCGCTCGCCGATCCGGTCGAGCGGCAGCTGCAGGAAACGCTCTCCGGCATGCTGGCGGCGAGCAAGGCCGCCAAGCCGGCGACCGCGGTTGCCGCGGCCGCGGCCCCGCCGGCCGTCGCCGCTCCCTCGAGGTCGGCGGGCGCGCCGGCGGTGGGGGCGAGCGCCTCCGCCGCGCGCCCGGCCGCGCCCGCGAGGTCGCGCGCCGACACGGCGAGCGACGAGGTCGAGGATCTGCTGAGCCAAACGCTGTCGGGTCTCGGCGTGGGGCCGAAGCCCCGCCGCGCGGCGCCCGCCGTGCCCGCCTCTGCTCCCACGGCGGTGGCGAGCGCGCCGGCGGTGGCGCCGCGCCAGGAGCGGCCGTCGGTAGCGCCCGAGCCGCCGCGTCGCGAGCCGGCGCCGGCGCCCAGGCCGGCCTTCGAGCCGCCCCCGGCCCCACCTCCGCGCAGCGAGCCGCCGGGTCGCGAGCGCGGCCACGAGGCCGCGACGCCCGCCGTCCCGGCCATCGCGCCGGTCCGAGCGGAGGCGCCGCCGCCCCCCGCCGGTTTCGCCACCGTGCGCGTCGAGACGGTGCGCCCCAGCGGCCCCGACCAGTTTGGACAATACGCGCTGCTCGATCGCGTCGCCCTCGGCGGCATGGCCGAGGTGTGGAAGGCGCGCATGAAGGGGGTCGAGGGCTTCCAGAAGACGGTGGCGATCAAGAAGATCCTGCCGCACCTCACCGACAGCGTCGACTTCGTCACCATGTTTATCGACGAGGCGAAGCTGGCGGCGCAGCTCAATCACCCCAACATCATTCACATCTACGACCTCGGCAAGCTCGAGAGCGACTACTACATCGCCATGGAGTACGTCGAGGGGAAGGACCTGCGGTCCATCCTCAACACCGCGCGCCGGCGCGAGATGCCGCTGCCTGCCGGCTTGGCGCTGCTGGTCGCCGGCCGCCTCGCCAGCGCCCTCGACTACGCGCATCGCAAGCGCGACTTCGACAACCGCGAGCTCGGCCTGGTGCACCGCGACGTGTCGCCGCAGAACGTGCTGATCAGCTACGAAGGCGAGATCAAGCTGTGCGACTTCGGCATCGTCAAGGCGGTGGCCAAGGCGAGCAAGACGCAGATGGGCGCCTTGAAGGGCAAGCTGCAGTACATGTCGCCGGAGCAGGCGTGGGGGCGCGTGGTCGACGCGCGCTCCGACATCTTTTCCCTCGGCGCCGTGCTCTTTGAGATGCTCACCGGCCGGCGCCTGTTCGCCGGCGAGAGCGAGATCTCGGTGCTCGAGGCGGTGCGCGAGTGCCGCGTGCAGTCGGTGCGCGAGCTCGAGCCGAGCGTGGCGGAGCCGGTGGAGGCGATCGTCCGCCGGGCGTTGGCCAAGGATCCCGACGACCGCTATCAGACCGCCGGCGAGATGCAGAAGGAGATCGAGGCCGTCCTCTACACCTTCAAGCCCACGCCGGGTCAGGAGCTGCTCGCCGCCTACATGCGCCGCCTATACAGCGACGAGGCGCAGGCCCAGTCTGCTGCAGCGCCGGCGAGCGCGGCCGCGGTGCCGGCCACCGGTGCCGAGGTGCCGGCGGTGGCGCCGGTGGGGCGGCTCGAGGAGAGCGAGAGCGCGCGCCGGCGTCCCTGGTTGCTGCCCGCGGCGGCCGTTCTGGTCCTGGTGATCGCCGGCGCCGTCTACCTGCTCACCCGCGGCGGCGGTGCGGGAGCGCCGGCAGGGGCTGGCGCCAATGCGCCCTCGGGCAAACCCGCGGCGGCGCCACCCACCGTGCCGGCCGGTGCGCCCGCGGCGGACCCCGCCGCCGTGCCGCTCGCCGCTCCCGCTGCCAGCGGCAACTTGCAGCAGCGGCTGCTCGAGGCCCAGAAGTCGCAGGAGCAGCAGCTCGCGCAGCAGCTCGAGCAGCAGCGCCAGAAGATGCAGGCCGAGCTCAAGGGTCGGCCGGCGCCGAGCGTGGCGCCAGCCAAGCCGACGCCGGCGCTCGTCGCCGCGGTCCCCGCACCGCTGCCGTCGGCGGCCCCGACGCGGGCTGCCGAGGAGCCGGCAGCGGTGGCCGCGCCGCCCGTCGCACCACTGCCGACCGAGGCACCGGCGCCCGCGCCGCCACCGGCGCCGGAGCCGGCGGCGCCCGAGCCGGCGCCCGCCGCGCCGACCGTCAACGAGGGTGATTTCGTCGCTCCCGGCACGCCCGGGCTGGGCCCGCCGGCGTTTGTCAGTGTCAACAAACCGGAGTATCCTGCGCTCGCCAAGCGCCTCGGTGTGCAGGGGGTGGTGGTGGTGTCGGTGCTGGTCGACGCACAGGGAGTGGTGGAGCAGGTGCGCCTCGTCAGGGGGATCCCCCAGAAGGTGGGGATCAACGAGGCTGCGCTCGCCGCCGCCAAGACCGCCCGCTACCGGCCGGCCACGTTCGGTGGCGTGCGCGTCAAGACCTGGGCGAACATGTCCATCCCGTTCAAGATGTAGGGATTCGCTCAATAGTGTGAGCCCGGCGAAGGATCTCGCGGGGCGCCGGAGGAGGACAAGTCGAGATGACCACCCTGTCGGATCAGCAGCGGAAGTTCTACGAGAACACACTGCAGGTGACCAAGCAGGAGATCTCCGACCTCGATCGTCAGATCGAGGAGGAGCTGGCCAAGGTCAAGGAGCGGCTGGCGCAGCTGCAGAACGGCAAGAAGGCGGCACGGCAGATGTACGACGCCGCCTGCCTGCGGCTGGAAATCCCCAACGACCTCGCCGAGGAGGAAGGCGCCGAGGCGGAGGTCTGAGGCTCGGGGCCTAGGGCCTGATGGCCTGGTTTCGCAAGGAGCGGAAGCCGAAGGCGGTGCGGCGCGGTCGCACCGCCAGCCCCATCCCGGAGGGGCTGTGGACGAAGTGCGAGGGGTGCAAGGAGGCGATCTTCAGCCGCGAGCTGGAGAAGAACCTCCAGGTCTGCCCCAAGTGCGGCTACCACTTCCGCATCGACTCGATCGCCCGCGTCCACCTGCTGCTCGACGAGGAGGAGCCCCGCGAGCTGCTCGCCGGCCTGCGCCCCAGCGACCCGCTCGGCTTCGTCGACACCAAGCGTTACCGCGACCGCCTGCGCGTCTACCAGCAGGAGGTCGGGGTCAAGGACGCGGTGGTCGTCGTCGAGGGGCACCTCGAAGGCGAGGAGGTGCTGCTGGCGGTGATGGAGTACCGCTTCATGGGCGGCTCCATGGGCTCGGTGGTAGGCGAGAAGATCAGCCGTGCCGCTGAGCTCGCCACTGCCCGCCGCGTGCCGCTGATCGTCGTCGCGGCCTCCGGCGGCGCGCGCATGCAGGAGGGGATCCTGTCGCTGATGCAGATGGCGAAGATCGCCGCGGCGTTGGCGCGGCTGCGCGCCGCCGGGCTGCCCTACCTGTCGGTGCTCACCGATCCCACCACCGGCGGCGTCACCGCCTCCTTCGCCATGCTGGGCGACCTCAACATCGCCGAGCCGGGAGCGCTCATCGGCTTTGCCGGCCCGCGGGTCATCCAGCAGACCATCCGCCAGGACCTGCCGGAAGGCTTCCAGCGCAGCGAGTTCCTGGTCGAGCACGGCTTCCTCGATCTGGTGGTGCCGCGACACGAGCTCAAGGCGACGCTGGCGCGCTGCCTGCGCCACCTGCACGCGGCCTGAGGTCATGGTGGCGCGGCGGTGCGCGGCGCGTGAGCGGCGGCGTTCGGCGGCCGGCTGAGCGACGGCGATGAGCCCGCTACCCGCCGCCGACGACATCCTCGCCCGCCTGGCGCCGCTGGGCATGCGGCTCGGGCTGGCGCCGTTCCGCCGCCTGCTGGCGACGCTCGGTGAGCCGCAGCGCCGCCTGCCGGCGGTGCTGGTCGCCGGCACCAACGGCAAGGGCTCGACGGCGGCGCTGCTGGCGGGCATCGGCTGCGCCGCCGGCTACCGCACCGGGCTCTACACCTCGCCGCACCTGGAGGAGCCGCGCGAGCGCATCCGCGTCGACGGGCTGGCGCTACCGACCCTCGAGCTCGACCGCCTGCTGGCCGTGGTGGTGGCGGCGGCGGGCGACGAGCCGCCGACACCGTTCGAGGCGCTCACCGCCGCCGCCTTCGTCGCCTTCGTCGAGGCGGGCGTGGAGCTCGCCGTCCTCGAGGTGGGTCTGGGCGGGCGGCTCGACGCCACCAACGCCACCGAGCCCGTCCTCTCGCTGGTCACCACCATCGGCCTCGACCACCAGGCCGAGCTCGGTGACACCCTGGCGGCCATCGCCGCCGAGAAGGCGGGCATCTTCCGCGCCGGCCGCCCGGCCCTTGCCGCGGGAGGTGATTCTGAGGTGACGGCGGCGCTGCAAGCGGCGGCGGCGACGAGCGGCGCGGCCCTGCGCTTGGCGACCGAGGAGGCCGAGGTGGTAGCCGCCGACGCCGACGGCCTCGCCGGCCAGTGGGTGCAGGTGCGCAGCGGGCGCAGCGACCAGCGGCTGCGGCTGCCGCTCGCCGGCCGCCACCAGCAGGGCAACCTGCTGCTCGCGGTGCTTGCCGCCGAGCGGCTCGCCGGTCTCGGCTGGGATCGCCTCGACGAGGCGGCGGTGGCACGCGGCGTCGCCGGCTGCCGCTGGGCGGGACGGCTCGAGGCGGTGGCCCTGCCCGGCGGCCCCACCGTGCTGCTCGACGGTGCCCACAACCCCGCCGGCGCCGCCGAGCTAGCGGAGTTCCTCGCCGCCCTCGCCCTGCCCTACGACCTCGTTTTCGGCACGCTCGCCGACAAGGACGCAGCGGGCATGGCGGCGCTTCTCGCTCCGCCTGCCCGTCGGGTTCTGCTGGCACCCCCGGACGCCGCGCGCGCGTTGCCGCTGGCGTCGCTCGCCGCCCTGCCGCCGCTCGCCGGCGCCATTGCCACCCCCGGCGCGGCGGCGGCGCTGGACCGCGCGATCGCCGGTGGCGCGCCGCTGGTGGTGGTCAGCGGCTCGCTCTACCTGGTCGGCGAGGCGCGGCGCTGGCTGCGGCAGCAACACGGCGTGCCGGCGCCGGCCGCCGAGCTTCCTACCTGGGAGCCGGCCTGACCGCTGCGCCGGCGCGCTCTACGAGAGCGGGTCGTAGAGCGGGAACTGCAGGCAGAGCTGGCGCACGCTCTCGGCGATGCTCGCCTGCGCCGACTCGTCGTCGGCGGCCGCCAGCGCCTCGGCGATGAGGTCGCCGACGCGGTCCATCTCGGCGCCCCCCATGCCGCGGGTGGTCACTGCCGGGGTACCGATGCGCACCCCCGAGGCGACCAGCGGCGGATTCTGGTCGTAGGGGATGGTGTTCTTGTTGACGGTGATGCGGGCGCCCTCGAGCGCCTTTTCCGCCACCTTGCCGGTGAGACCGCGCGCCGCCACGTCGACGAGGAAGACGTGGTTGTCGGTGCCGCCGGAGACGATGCGGTGGCCGCGCTCGGCGAGCCGGGCGGCGAGCCGTTCGGCGTTGGCCACGATCTGCCGCTGATAGGCCGCGAACTCCGGCGACGCCGCCTCCTTGAACGCCACCGCCTTGGCGGCGACGATGTGCATCAGGGGTCCGCCTTGGATGCCGGGGAAGACCGCGCGGTCGAGATCCTTGGCGTGCTTTTCCTTGCACATCACCATGCCGGCGCGCGGGCCGCGCAGGGTCTTGTGGGTGGTGGTGGTGACGAAATCGCAGTGCGGCACCGGCGAGGGGTGGATGCCCGCGGCCACCAGGCCGGCGATGTGCGCGATGTCGGCCATCAGCAGGGCGCCGCAGCGGTCGGCGATCTGCCGGAAGCGGGCGAAGTCGATGACCCGGCTGTAGGCGCTGGCGCCGCAGACGATCAGCTTCGGTCGCTGCTCCAGCGCCAGCGCCTCGACGACGTCGTAGTCGAGGCGCTCGCTCTGCCGGTCGACGCCGTAGGAGACCACCTCGAAGTCGCGCCCCGAGTAAGACAAGCGGTGACCGTGGGTGAGGTGCCCGCCCGAGGAGAGGTCCATCCCCATCAGCTTGTCGCCAGGCCGCAGGAAGCCGAAGTAGACCGCCATGTTCGCCTGCGTGCCCGAGTGCGGCTGCACGTTGACGTGCTCGCAGGAAAACAGCGCCTTGGCGCGGTCGATGGCGAGCCGCTCGGCGACGTCGACCCACTCGCAACCGCCGTAGTAGCGTTTGCCGGGATACCCCTCGGCGTATTTGTTGGTCATCACCGATCCCGCTGCCTCGAGCACCGCGCGGGAGACGAAGTTCTCCGAGGCGATGAGCTCGAGCCCCTCGTTCTGGCGCTGGCGCTCGCGCGCGATGGCGTTCCAGACGTCGGGATCGGCGGCCTTGAGATTGCGGCTGTCGAGCATGGGGTGGGGGTCGGGAGGCGTCAGCCCGGCGTGGGCTCGGCGGCGGTTTCCCGCTTGGCCTCTTCCTTCTTCGCCTCATCCTTCTTCCGTGGCGCCGACTTCTTCGCTGTCGGCTTCTTGGCCGCCTTCTGGCGCTCCTGCACCTGAGCCATCTGCTGGCGCCGGCGGACGAGCAGCCGCTTGGCACGGCGCTGGCGCCGGCGACGCAGCTCGCGATCCTTCTCACGCATGTTGCGGACCTCTCGACGTTGGGTTGGTTGGGCAGCGGGCGCCGGAGGGCGCGGTAACCGCGGGAGCTTGTCCCAGGGGTGGGGGCGTCGTCAAGGCGCGGCAGGCGCCGCCGCGGGCCGCGGCTGGCGGCCCGGCACCCACCGCTCGATGCCGGTCGCCGGCCAGGCCGAGGCGAGCCCGAAGAAGTCGGCGATCATGCGCGGCACGCCGCGCAGCTCGGGCTCGTCGGGCAGCCGGCCGGCGGGAACGCTGGCGCCCACCGCCACGAACATCGCCTGCGGGTCGTGCTGCAGGGCGGTGCGGATGCCATGGTCGGACATCACCACCAGCACGTCGTTGCCGTCGAGGGCGTCGTAGAGCTCGCCCAGACGGCGGTCCATGTAGCGGTAGACGGCGAACAGCGTCGGCCGGCCGTCGTTCTGCCCGCCGGCGGCGGTGGCCGGGAAGTTGCCATGGGTGAGCAGGTCGAGCGAGGCGACGCGCAGCAGCACCAGGTCGGGTCCGTCGGGGCGGGCGAGAGTGACGGCGCTGTCGAAGTCGGCCGCCATCTCCTGCAGCAGCGGCTGCGCCGTGGCATCGGCAGCGACGAGCAGCGCCTGCTCGCCGGGGCGCAGCGGCCGGCGCGCGGCGAGCGGCACCACCGAGCGCGCCCCGTGCGGGCCGCTCATCTCGCCGTGGCGACCCACCTGCAGGCCGCCGTAGGAGTGCAGCAGGTTGACGGCCCGCAGGTCGCCGGCGCC
>DASYUP010000619.1:0-1817 GCA_036001185.1 Thermoanaerobaculia bacterium | reverse complement strand
AGGTCATGCCGCCGCGGGCGGTGAGGATGCCGCGCGAGGCGTGCATGCCGACGATGTCCTCGGGGGAGGTCTCCTCGCGCACCAGCAGCACCGGGCCGTGCTGCGCCATCTCGGTCGCCCGTTCGGCGGTGAGGGCGATCTTGCCGCAGGCAGCGCCGGGGCCGGCGGGCAGCCCCTTGGCCAGCAAACGCCCGCCGGCGACGGCGCGGCGCTTCTCGTCGGCGTCGAACCCGGGGGCGAGCAGCTGAGCGAGCTGCTCGGGCTCGACCCGCAGCACCGCCTCCTGCGGCGTCAGCACTCCATCCTCCGCCATCTCGACGGCGATCCGCACGGCGGCAGGCCCGGTGCGCTTGCCGCCGCGGGTCTGCAGCAGGTAGAGCTTGCCCGCCTCGATGGTGAACTCGAGGTCCTGCATGTCGCGGAAGTGGCGCTCGAGACGTGCCGCCACCTCGTGCAGCTGCTGGTAGGCGAGGGGGAACTCCTTGCCCAGGCCGGTGCCCTGGCCGTCGCCTTCGATCGATTGTGGCGTGCGGATGCCGGCCACCACGTCCTCGCCCTGGGCATTGACGAGGAACTCGCCGTAGAAGCGCTTCTCGCCGGTGGCCGGGTTGCGGGTGAAGGCGACGCCGGTGGCACAGTCGGGGCCGCGGTTGCCGAACACCATCGCCTGTACGTTGACGGCGGTGCCGAGGCTCTCCGAGATGTCGTGCAGCCGGCGGTACTCGCGGGCGCGGCGGTTGTTCCAGCTGCCGAAGACGGCGCCGATGGCGCCCCAGAGCTGCGCCCGCGGCTCTTGGGGGAAGGGCTTGCCGGCGGCGACGAGGATCCCCTCGTAGGCGGCGATGACGCCGTCGAGGCTCGCCGCGGTGAGGTCGGCGTCGGTGGCGGCGCCCTGCCGCTCGCGCTCCGCGGCGAGAGCGTGCTCGAAACGCTCCTTGCCCATCTCGAGGACGACGTCGCCGTACATCTGCAGCAGCCGCCGGTAGCAGTCGCGGATCCAGCGCGGGTCGGCGCCAGCGGCCTCGAGCCCGGCCACCCCCTGGCGGTTGAGGCCGAGGTTGAGGATGGTGTCCATCATCCCCGGCATGGAGATGGCCGCTCCCGAGCGCACCGACACCAGCAGCGGGTTGCTGGCATCGCCGAAGCGCCTGCCCATGCGCCGCTCGAGCAACGCCAGGTGTTCCTCCACCTCCTCGCGCATCCCCTCGGGATAGGTCGCTCCGTGGGCCTGAAACCAGGTGCACACCTCGGTGCTGAGCGTGAAGCCGGGCGGCACGGGCACGCCCAGACGGCTCATCTCCGCGAGGCCGGCTCCCTTGCCGCCCAGCAGCAGTTTGTCGGCGTTGCCGCCGTCCGCGGTGCCCTCACCGAAAGAGAAGACGTGCTGGCTGGTCATGAGGCGGCGTCCTCCTGCTGGGGTTGAAGTGGAGGGATGATATCGCCGCCCACCGGGCCGCACCCGCCTCAGCGGGTGGGCGGTCGGCTAGCTGGCGCCGCCCGCGGCCACCGCAGCCCCGGTCGCGGCGGCTGCCGCTGCCTGCGCGGCAGCAGCCGCCGCCTGGCCGCTCGTGCCGGAGAAGCAGATGAACCCGCGGCCGGTGCCGGGGAGCTTGTTGTGCCACAGCACCTCACCGGTCGCCGGGTCGAGGCAGTAGACCTGTCCTTCGAGCCCGGCGTAGAGCCTCCCCCCCTCGAGGGTGAGGGCGAGGAAGCTGGGGCCGAAGACGGCCCCGCGCAGCTTGGTGCGCCAGACCTCCGTGCCATCCTCGGGACGCAACGCCAGGACGTGGGAGCCGAGAGCGACGAAGACCGGGGAC
>DASYUP010000618.1:0-4325 GCA_036001185.1 Thermoanaerobaculia bacterium | reverse complement strand
GCGGCCACGCCGACCGCGGCGGCCAGCAGCACCAGGCTGGCGAGGATGAGCAGGCCCCCCTCGAGCCGGCGGACCAGCCGCGAGCTGACGCTCGCCACCTCGCGCACCACGGTGGCGCGCGCGCCGGGGAGGGCGGCGTCGATCTGGTAGGCGATGGCCGATGGGTAGGCGGTGCAGTACCAGGCGTCGTACTCCTCACGCGTCATCGCCGCCGGATCGCGGGGTCCGAGCGAGGTCTCCGGCACCGTGAGGGCGAAGATCTCGGCCTCACGCGCGGCGGCGGGCCGACTGGCGAGCCGCTGAGTGACCGCCAGGGTGGTGAAGGCCTCGTCCTCCTCTGGCCCGCCACCGCCGACGATGCCGACCACCCGCAGTGTCTCGCGGCGCGGGCCGAGGGTGGCAGCGAGGGTGCCGCCGACCGCCGCCCGCAGGTTTGACGCCAGTCGCCGGCCGAGTACCACCTCGGCGGTGTCCTCCGCCGGCCAGCGTCCCGTCACCGGCAGCGAGGGCCGCACCGCCGGCAGGCCGTCGTGCTGCCCGCGCGCCGGGTGGTCGAACCAGGTGCCCACCAGCGGCGCCACCGCGTCGCGGCCGGCGGCGGCGTGGGCGAGTCGCGTGCGCAGCGGAAAGAGCGGCGCCACCGCCACCAGGTTGTTGCGCCAGAAGATCTTGTCGAGGGCGTCGAGCTCGGCGACGGCGAAGGTGTCGCCCGCGGCGCTGACGTGCAGGTTGGCGCCGAAGGTGGCGAGGCTGCGGGTGAGGTCGTCGCGGGCGCCCAGCACGACGTCGAGCAGCGCCCCGGCGCCCAGCGCGCCCAGGGCCACCACGCCCGCCGCCAGCAGCTTGCGGCGCGGATCGTGGCGGAGCGAGGCGAGCAGCAGGCGAGCGAACATCTCAGTGGTGCGAGCCGCCGTCCTCGCCGAAGAGCCCCGCCTGCGTGGCCAGCGCAGTCACCGACAGCACCAGGCGAGAGCCTTCGAGGTGGAACTCGACGGGAATGGGGTTGCAGCCGCCTGGCTGCCCGATCGACGGCGGGTAGATGGCCGAGCGGCAGTGGCGGCAGAGGATCTCCGCTCCCTGCTGCACGTACCCCTCGGCGCCGCAGATGACGCAGGCGTCGAAGGCTGCCACTGCCTTGCCGGGAGCGATCTCGAGGGCGATGAAGCGCACTTCGCGCCCCTGCACCCGCACGGCGTAGCGGTGCAGCTCGCCGTCGGCGAGCTCGCCGGCGGCGAGGCTGACGTGGCCGGTGGCGTCGGGCGCCAGTTGCACGGCGGGCGAGATCGCCGCCGGCTGCGAATACGCGACGTCCATGCCGAGCAGCGACAGGACCACGATCCCCGCCGCGCAAGCGGCGAGGCGGGTGCGCCGGGCGCGGCGCGCCTCGGCGAGCAGCAGCCGCTGCTCGGCGGGATTGGCGGCCGCCGCCGCCGCCCCTGCGGCCGTCTTCGCCGGCAGGGCCAGGGCGATCAGCGGCAGCGCCAGGATGGCGATCAGGAAGAAGACGTCGTGGCGCACCAGCGGCCCGATCACCGCCATGGTGCCGCGGGTGGCGGGGACGTAGCCGCCCTCGGCGAGCTCGTGGTAGCCGTTGACCAGCAGCTGCACGACGAAGACGAGCAGCGCCACGGCGGTGACGCGCAGGAAGCGCGAGAGGTCGATGCGCAGGCTGCCGCGGGCGAAGAGCACGCCGAAGACGACCGCCAGCAAGAGGCCGAGCAGCGCGCCGAGGGCCGCCATCAGCCCGCTGGTAGTGAGCGACACGGCGGCGAGGAAGAGCACCGTCTCCACCCCCTCGCGGAAGACCATGAGGAAGGTGAAGAGGAAGATGCCCCAGGCGATGGCGCCGCCGCTGCCCTTCTCGACGATGCGCGACAGCGAGCTCCTGATCTCGCCCGACAGCCGGCGCGCGTGGCGCCACATCCACAACAGCATGCTGGCCACCATCGCCGCCGACACCAGGTAGAGGACGCCCTCGAAGAGCTCCTCGTCGATTGCCCACTGGCGCAGGACGACGCCGCCGGCGAAGCTCGCCAGCACGGCGGCACCGAGGCCGGCCCACACCCAGCGCAGCGCGTCGGCCCGCCCCTCCTTGCGCAGGAAGGCGACGATGATCGCCACCACGAGGGCGCCCTCGATCCCTTCGCGGACGGTGATGATCAGCGACTCGAGCATGGCGCCTCCTGGGAGGAACCCCCAACCTACGCCGGCGCCGGCGCCGGCTCACGCGGCGGCTCCGCGGCGGGCGCCTCGCGAGCCGTACGGCAGCCGTTGCACAGACCGAGGATCTGCAACTGATGGTGCGCGGCGGAGAAGCCGTGGGCACGGCAGATCTCCCCCTGCAGGGCGGTGATGCCGGGGCTCACGAACTCGACGACCGTGCCGCAATCGGAGCAGACCAGGTGGTCGTGCTGCTGGCCCGGATGGATGTGCTCGAAGAGCTGGCCGCGGACCCCCACGCGCTGCTTGCGCACGAGACCCGAGCGCACCAGCAGCTCGAGCGTGCGGTAGACCGTGGCCCGCGAGACCTGGTGGCCGCGCCCCTGCACGGCGGCCAGCAACTCCTCGGCGTCGAGGTGGCCGTGCTGGCGGTAGATCTCCTCGAACATGGCCATCCGCTCGCTGGTCAGGCGGAGCCCCTGCTGGCGGAGAAAGCCGGCGAACTGCTCTCGTTCCTGGAGCATGGTTGATTTGAGACGGAGTCTCAACAGACTCCGAAATCAATTCTGGACAATGGTGGTCCTGTTTGTCAAGGAAGGCTGCCACGGGCCCCAGCCAGTCGTCCGCGGGCCCGCCTCTGCGGTGTGAGAAACTACCGTCGACTCGTCCGCGCACCGCACCCAAATCCCGACCCACCCTGGAGCCTTCCCATGCGACGACTCGCCCTGCTCGCCGTGCTGCTGCTCGCCCCTGTCTCCCTCCTCGTCACGCCGCTCGCCGCTGCCGTCCTCACCGCACCGGCGGCCCTTCACTACCCCGCCACCAGCAGCGTCGAGCAAGTCGACGTCTACCACGGGGTGACGGTGAAGGACCCCTACCGCTGGCTGGAGGAGGACGTGCGCGAGAGCCCGCGCGTCGAGCAGTGGGTGGAGGCCGAGAACAAGGTGACTTTCGATTACCTGTCGACCATCCCCGAGCGCGAGCGCATCACCGGCCGGCTGCGCGAGCTGTGGGACTACGAGAAGCTCAGCGTGCCGTTCAAGGAAGGCGGCCGCTACTACTACGAGCACAACGACGGCCTGCAGAATCAGTGGGTGGTCTACGTCCTCGACTCGCTCGACGCCCCGCCGCGCGTGCTCATCGATCCCAACACCTGGTCGGCCGACGGCACCGTGGCGCTCGACGACTTCCTGCCCAGCCCCGACGGCCGCTGGGTGGCGCTGCTGGTGCAGGACGGCGGCTCCGACTGGCGCAAGGTGCGGGTGCTGGCGATGCCCGACGGCAAGCAGCAGCCCGATGAGCTGCAGTGGGTGAAGTTCTCCGGGCTGTCGTGGAAGCGCGACGGCAGCGGCTTCTACTACAGCCGCTACCCCGAGCCCAAGCCAGGCGAGCAGTTCCAGTCGCTCAACCTCGATCACACGCTCTACTTCCACCGTATGGGGACACCGCAGTCGGCCGACCAGGTGGCCTACGCCCGCCCCGACCATCGCCCCTGGAGCCTCTACGGCACGGTGACGGAAGATGGCCGCTACCTGGTGGTCACCATCAGCCAGGGCACCGACGAGCGCTACCAGATCGCGGTGCAGGATCTGACCAAGGAGGGCGGTAAGCCGGAGATGCTGATCGAGGGCTTCGACTACGCCTACGACCTGGTCGGCAACCGCGGCAGCGAGCTGTTCTTCCGCACCACCAACGCGGCGCCTCGCGCCCGGCTGATCGCCATCGACCTCGAGCACCCCGAGCCGGCGCGCTGGCGCGAGGTGGTGCCGCAGGGACCCGACGTGCTGAGGGGAGCGACCCTGGTCGGCGGCCAGCTGGTGGTGAGCACCATGAAGGACGCCCGCAGCGAGGTGCGCGTCTACTCGCCGGCCGGCGCACTGGTGCGCGAGGTCGCGCTGCCGGGCATCGGCACCGCCGGCGGTTTCGGCGGTCACGCCGACGATGCGGAGACGTTCTACAGCTACTCGAGCTACGACACGCCACCCACCATCTACCGCTACGACGTGGCGAGCGGCAAGGCGGCGCTCTTCAAGCGCACTGAGGTGCACTTCGACCCCGCCCGCTACACCGTCGAGCAGGTCTTCTACGCTTCCAAGGACGGCACCCGCGTCCCCATGTTCCTCGCCCACCGCAAGGACGTCACCCCCAACGGTGACCGGCCCACC
>DASYUP010000617.1:0-3617 GCA_036001185.1 Thermoanaerobaculia bacterium | reverse complement strand
ACTACCGGGGCCAGGTCAACCGGCTGCTGCGCGGGCTGCTGCTGCCGCCCGCAGTGACCTCGCTGCCCGACCGCACCGAGGTGCAGCTCGAGGGGCGCCCGCTCGGCGCGCTGTCGAGCGCCCTCGACTCGCCGGCGCTCGGCCGCCCGGTGGCGCTCGCCATCCTCCACCGCCGCGGCGCCGATCCCGGCACGCGGGTGATGGCCGCCGGCGCCGGCGAGGCCGAGGTGGCGGCGCTGCCGTTCGTCTGATCGCCTCGTTTCTCGTCTGACCTGCAGGAGGGGAGCGTGGAACAGAGTCTATGGAGAGCACTGGTGGCCGAGCTCGTCGGCACCTTCGCGCTGGTCTTCATCGGCGCCGGCACGGGTGCCATCGGCGCCGGCGGGCTGGTCGGTGTGGCGCTGGCGCACGGCCTCGTGGTGGTTGGTTTCGCCTACGCCTACGGGCACGTCTCGGGGACGCACATCAACCCCGCAGTGACGATCGGCGTCTGGGCTGCGGGGCTGATGGATGCCGGCCGCGCCCTCTCGTACATCGTCTTCCAGCTCGCCGGCGGCGTGCTGGCCGGGGCGGCCCTGCGCTGGGTGCTCGGCGGTGCCGACAGCGGCCTCGGCGCCACCACCCTCGCCGACGCCGCTCAGGTGGGGCAGACGGTGGTCAAGGTGACGCCCGGCATCGGCCTCTTCGTCGAGGCCGTGCTCACCTTCTTCCTCGTCAACGCCGTGCTCAACGCCGGCGCCCCCAACAAGACCTCCGAGCTCGACGGCATCGCCGTCGGCTTCACCCTCGCCTTCTGCATCCTCATGGGCGGCCCCTTGACCGGCGCCAGCCTCAACCCCGCGCGCACACTGGGGCCGGCCGTCGCGGCGGACATCTACGCCAACATCTGGGTCTACTTCGTGGGGCCGCCCCTGGGGGCGGTGGCGGCGGCGATGCTGTGGCGGTATCTACTGCGGAACCCGCAGCGTCGGGGTCACTGACACGAGGACGGGCGGGGACAGGCCCCGCCCCTACATCAGAAAGGCCACTCCCCAACACCAGAACAACCAACGAGCGCGCGTGTCGCCCCTAGTCGCTGCGATGCTCCGATCCGGGTTCCGGCTCCCTTAGTTACTAGCCCCGGAAAAACGGTCGCGACCCACCTCGACCTCGTCATTGCGAGGAGCGTAGCGACGAAGCAATCTCGACGCCGCAACGTCGAGATCGCTTCGCTCGCGATGACGACGGTGCGCAAGCGCTTTGTCCGGGGCAAGTAGTTAGGATCGTTCATCCGCGCGTGGGGCGCGCCGGGGGGAGGGCTCCCGGCCGCGCGCAGGCGCCGTCTTCGGCGCCGAGCATGGACGGGATACCCCCGGCTGGCGGGGCCCACGCGCGCCACTGCCGCTCCGGGTGCCATTCTGGTTCCAGTCGGCGTCCTCTAGCGCCCAATGGCGCGCTAGCCCCGCCTAGACGGCGAACGACGAGCCGCAGCCGCAGGCGCCCACGGCCTTGGGGTTCTGGAACTTGAACCCGGCGCCGGCGGTGCCCATGACGTAGTCGATGCGGGTGCCGTCGAGGTAGCGGGCCGAGACCGCGTCGACGTAGACCGTCAGGTCCTCGACCTGGTAGACGAAGTCGTTGGCACGCGCCTCGTTGGTGAAGTCGAGGGCGTACTGGAAGCCGCTGCAGCCGCCGCCGACCACCGCCACGCGCAGGCCGTGCGAGCCGTCGAGCCCCTCCTCCTGGCGGGTGAGCCGCACCATCTGCACCGCCTTGGGGGTGAGCGTCACCGGATGCTCCGGTGCCGCCTCGGCAACTACCGGCTGCTGCTGCGGCGCCGCCTGCTGGCTATCGTCGACCTGGGCCATATTCACTCCGTTTCACGCTGCTTGTCGTGCCGTTCGCCCCGTGCCGCCGAGGCGAGCTCGCCCGTCCGTCACAACCGTCCGGGGAGCGGACGAAATTCCACCGATACTGCCCTACGCTAGCATGCCCGCGAGCCGCGCGCCCGCCGCCCCGGTCGAAGGCTCACCCCGAAGATCACCCACCGTGCTCCGCGCCCTGCTCTTCGACTTCAACGGCGTGCTGGTCAACGACGAGCCGCTCCACCAGGAGCTGCTGCTGCGCGTGCTCGCCGAGGAGGGGGTGGTGCTGGCGCGTGAGGATGTTTGGCCCCGCTTCCTCGGCATCAGCGATCGCGAGTGTTTCGCCCAGGCGCTGCTCGACGCGCGCCAGGCGGCGCCTGCCGACCGGCTGGCGCGGCTGGTGGCGCGCAAGGCCAGCTACTACCAGCAGGCCGTCCGCCAGCGCGGCTACGCGTTCTTCGCCGGCGCCATCGAGCTGGTGCGCGAGGCGGCGGCCGCCGGCCTCTTGCTGGGGGTGGTGAGCGGGGCGCTGCGCGACGAGATCGAGGGCGCCCTCCGGCAGGCCGGCGGCCGCCAGCTCTTCAAGGTCGTGGTATCGGCCGAGGACGTGGAGGAGGGCAAACCGAGCCCACAGGGGTACCACCTCGCGCTGCAGCGGCTCAACACCCAGCCGCCGCTGCCGGCGCGCCTGCTCCACCCCCATGAGGTGCTGGCGGTGGAGGACGCCCTGCCGGGCATCCTCGCCGCCCGCGCCGCGGGCCTCGTCACGCTCGGCGTGGCGCACTCGCACCCGCTGCCCGAGCTGGGTGGCGCCGACGCCGTGGCGAGCGGGCTGGCCGGACTCTCCCTGGGCGGCCTGCAGGCGCTCTATGCCGAGGCCAGCCGGGCCTGAGGCGCGCCAGGCGGGTCGCAGGTAGCCCGCTCTCCGGCCCGCGCGTCTGATAAGAATCGCCTCCCATGCGCAGCCACGACGGGGCCACCGGCCAGATCGAGGTCATCACCGGCGGGATGTTCTCCGGCAAGAGCGAGGAGCTGGTGCGGCGGCTGCGGCGCGCCCTCATCGCCCGCCAGCGGGTGCAGGTCTTCAAGCCGCGCGTGGACTCTCGCCATGACGAGGACCGCTTGATCACCCGCGACCAGCGCGAGCTGGCGGCCTGCGGCGTCGCCAACGCCGCGGAGCTGGAGGCGCGGCTCGAGACGGGCGTGCAGGTGGTGGGAGTCGACGAGGCGCAGTTCTTCGACGCCGCGCTCGTCGACCTCGCCATGCGGCTCGCCGACCGCGGCGTGCGGGTGGTGGTGGCCGGCCTCGACCAGGACTACCTGCGCCGCCCGTTCGGGCCGATGCCCGGCCTGCTGGCGGTGGCGGAGGAGGTCGACAAGATGCACGCCGTCTGCGTGCGCTGCGGCGCGCCGGCGCACTACAGTCAGAGATTCGCCGGCGGCGCCGAGCAGGTACAGGTGGGCGACAGCGAGGCCTACGAGCCGCGTTGCCGCCGCTGCTACGAGGCCTTCACGCCGTGAGCGAAGGTGGCGAGCGCGACGCCGGGCGCCGCGTCTTCACCTACGCCGAGGCGCTGGCGAGCTTTCCGCGCGTGCGGCAGCTCACCGTCGGCGCGGTGCGGCAGGCCGAGGCGCTCCATCAGGGTCAGCAGGGACGCGAGGACGCCGAGACGCGGCAGGCGGAGGTGGAGGCGGCGTTTCAGGAGATCGTGCGGCAGTGGGGCGAGCGGGTGAAGGCGCTCGGCTGCGAGGTGAAGGGGTTGTGGCTGGTCG
>DASYUP010000616.1:0-10009 GCA_036001185.1 Thermoanaerobaculia bacterium | reverse complement strand
CAGTCAGGTCGCTGGCCGCCGGTCGCCGGTTCGGCCCTCCAGGCTTTTGGACCGAAGCGCTCCAAATCATTGAATGGATGTCCCGGGCCGGCACGGCCTGGGCATGGCGGACAGGGCGTTTGCGAACACCCGGCGGGTACTTCCCTCGCGGCACCGACCTTGCTAGATTCCCCCGCCGAAGCCTAGTCCCGAGACGTTCAGCCGCCCGCGCCGTCGAGCGCCAGGCGGCCGCGAACCCCGAAAGGAGGTGTTGCCGGGAGCCACAGACAGTGCCTCGCCTCCACTCTGTTTCTTTACTTTTACGGCCGGGTCGCCCGCGGGTTTCTCCCCGGGGTCTTTACCGGGGCCACCACAAGCGGCCCGGCGGCGGCAAACTAACCATGGAGATCGACTGGACAATGAAGAGCTCCAATCTTTGGGCTCGCGCCTTCGCCTTCGCGGCGATCGCGCTGCTGGTCGCCGGCGGGGCTTACGCCCAGCTGCAGACCGGCAACCTCTACGGCACCGTCACCGACCAGCAGGGTGCGGCGCTCCCGGGTGTGACCGTCACCGTCACCGGTGGCGGCGCCCCCCAAGTGCAGGTCACCAACGCAAACGGTCAGTTCCGCTTCCTCGGCCTGGCCCCGGGCGGCTATGGCCTCAAGGCCGAGCTGGAAGGGTTCTCGACCATCGACTATCCGAACATCTCGATCAACATCGGCCGCAACACCAACATCGAGGTGAAGCTGTCGGCGGCGGTCGAGGACGTCATCACCGTCACCGCCGAGAGCCCGCTGCTCGACGAGCGTCGCATCTCGACCGGCGCCACGGTGGCGTCGACCGAGCTGGAGAAGATTCCCACCGCCCGTGACCCCTGGGCCATCCTGCAGACCACTCCCGGCGTGCTCACCGACCGCATCAACGTCGGCGGCAACGAGAGCGGCCAGCAGTCGGCCTACATCGGCCCCGGCTCGAGCGGCCAGCAGGCGGTGTGGTCGGTGGACGGCGTCGTCATCACCGACATGGCGGCTCTCGGCGCCTCGCCGGCCTACTACGACTTCGACGCCTTCGAGGAGATGCAGGTCACGACCGGCGGCTCCGACACCACGCTCGCCACCGGCGGCGTGGTGCTCAACATGGTGACCAAGCGCGGCACCAACGAGTGGCGCGGCTCGGGCCGGTACTACAACACCAACGAGAGCCGGCAGTCGGACACCTCCTTCAAGGAGAGCGACCTGTCGGCCGCCGACTGCTCGAC
This sequence comes from Thermoanaerobaculia bacterium, assembly GCA_036001185.1. Lineage (GTDB taxonomy): Bacteria > Acidobacteriota > Thermoanaerobaculia > Multivoradales > JAIOJS01 > DASYQD01. The sequence continues at coordinate 8,772 of DASYUP010000616.1, read as the reverse complement.
GACCCACCTCTGCCTCTACCGCTCGGGCAACGGCCAGTTCAACAGCCAGCTGCGCCAGTTCCAGCTCGGTCTGTTGACCAACGGCGTGCCACAGGAGCACTTCAAGCAGGGCAACCGCATCGTCAGCGTCAAGGACTACGGCGCCGAGGTGGGCGGCCCGATCGTCAAGGACCGCCTCTGGGTCTGGGGCTCCTACGGCCGCAACAAGATCAGCCTGCTGACCATCTCCGACGTCAGCGACTTCACCGACCTCAAGAGCAAGAACGCCAAGCTCAACGCCCAGATCGCGGCGAACAACTCGGCGACCGCCTTCTACTTCGACAGCGAGAAGGTGAAGATCGGCCGTAACGCCGGCCCCACCCGCCCCCAGGAGACCACCTGGGACCAGGGGCACTTCGGACCCAGCCCGACCACCTACAAGGTCGAGGACACCCACATCTTCTCCTCGAACTTCTACCTCACCGGTATGTATTCGAAGGTCAACGGTGGGTTCGAGCTGGTGCCCGAGGGCGGCTTCGCCTCCACCAGCCCGGCGGCCACCCTCGGCCCCGACGGCGTGTGGCACAACAGCTTCGAGCTCTACCAGACGGAGCGGCCGCAGACCCAGTACAAGCTGGACGCCAGCAACTTCTTCAACACCGGCAGCCTGTCGCACGAGCTCAAGTTCGGGGCCGGCTACCGCAAGGCCGAGGTGAACTCGCTGACTCGCTGGGGCGGCGGCGGCTACATCCTGGATGCCGCGCAGGTCGGTCTGCCGACCGGCACCAACTACATCGTCGCGGCCCGCGACAGCGGCCTCGCCGTCAAGCAGGAGTACACCGACCTCTACGCGCAGGACACCATGACGGTGGGCAACCTCACCGCCAACTTCGGCCTTCGTTACGACAAGCAGGAGGCCACCAACCTCGGCGCCAGCGTGCCGGCGAACCCGTTCTTCGGCAGCACGCTGCCGGCGACTGCCGGTGGCAGCTTCGACGCCGGCTTCGACTGGACGTCGATCACCCCGCGCCTGGGCCTCACCTACGCCCTCGGCGCCGAGCGCAAGACCCTGCTGCGCGCCAGCTACTCCCGGTTCGCCGACCAGCTCGGCACCGGCACCGCGACCTACACCAACCCGCTGGCGGGGGCCGGTTACGCCTACTTCTATGGCACCCAGGGCAGCGGCCCCGGTGGCGGTCCCCTGAACCCGGCCCTCATCATCCAGGGTCCCAACGGCTTCAGCTCGAACGTCAACCCCATCACCCACGGGTTGCTCAACTCCAACAGTGTCGACTCCGGCCTCGACGCGCCGCTCACCGACGAGGTGCTGCTGGGCGTCGAGCATGCCCTGCTGCCGGAGTTCGTCATCGGCCTCAACCTCACCTACCGCAAGCTCACCAACCTGCTCGACGCCGACCGGCTGGTGTTCGACGGCTCGACGGCGACCTGCGACGGTGACTTCAACTCGCTCGAGTGCCCGTCCTTCGCGGCCGGCAACCTCGGCTCCCTGGGCCGTCGTGCCACCCGCAACGACTACGAGCCGGTGGTCCGCAATCAGCCGATGCCGGATGGCTCGACCCGCCAGATCACCTGGTTCCGGCTGAAGCCCGGCGTCAGCACCCGCGGTGGCAACTTCCTGCACAACGGCGAGTCCGAGCAGCGCTACAAGGGTGCCTCACTGGTGTTCAACAAGCGTCTGGCCAACCGCTGGATGCTGCGCGGCAACTTCACCTGGGCCGACTGGACCTGGGAGAACGTCACCGGCGACCTCGAGAACCTCACCGAGCCGCTCGGTGGTGGCAATCGCAACGGCGACCCCGTCCTCCAGGGCTCGGGCACCGGCTCGGGCAGCAAGGGCGGCATCTACATCAACAGCAAGTGGTCGTACAGCGTCAACGGCCTCTACCAGATCATGCCGGACCGTCCGTGGGGCTTCAACTTGGCGGCGAACCTCACCGGTCGCGAGGGCTACCCGCTGCCCTACTTCTGGCGCAGCCCGGCCGCCAACGCCCGTGAGAACTTCGGGCAGCAGAACATCCAGGTCACCACTGATCCCGACGAGTTCCGCCTCGACGACATCCACATCATGGATGCCCGCGTCGAGAAGGAGTTCACCTTCAGTGACTTCGGCCTGACCGTGGGCGTCGACGTGTTCAACGTCTTCAACCAGTCCTACGTTCTGCAGCGCAATCACCGGCTGTCGCAGTCGACCTCGGACAACGTCCGCGAGATCGCCAGCCCGCGCATCATCCGTCTGGGCGCCCGCTTCAGCTTCCGCTGAGCAGCGCTCCCTTCTGCTGAGCTGACAGCAACCGCCGGGGGAAGCCCCGGCGGTTTTTCTTTGTTCTGCGCCTTGGATATGCTGCCAGGGCTCGCTCGGCTGCCGCCGAGCCGAGCCTGCTCAAGGAGATCCAACATGCGCAGGAAGCGTTTCGCCCGCCTGGCCGCCGCCGCCCTGCTGGCCCTCGTCTGTCTCGCCGGGAGCCCCCTCGCGGCGCAGGCGTGGGCAGGCCGCGGCAGGTTGCAGGGCACCATCAAGGACGAGAACGGCAAGCCGGTGGAAGGGGCGAAGCTCACCCTCCGCCCGGGGACCGACCGCGTCGATCCCGCCAAGGAAGGGCCGCCGCCACTGACCACCGACAAGAAGGGCAAGTGGTCGGTCCTCGGCCTCGCCCAGGGTCCGTGGGGAGTGCTCATCGAGAAGGAGGGCTTCCAGCCCTCCGAGGGCTCGGTGCAGGTCAACGAGTTCGCGGTCGCCCAGCCCCTCAACGTCACGCTCAAGGTGATCCCCAAAGAGGTCATCGAGGCGGCGCAGAAGAAGGCCGAGCAGGAGAGCGAGACCGGCCAGGCGAAGGCGGCCCTCGAGCGCGGCAATGCCCTGCTCGCCGCGGCGCAGGTCTCCGGCGGCCAGCCCGACAAGGCCAAGCTCGCCGAGGCGCGCACCGCCTACGAGGAGGGGCTCGCCAAGCTGGCGGGGGCCAAGCTCGACAAGCCCGAGCAGCAGGCGGCGGTGCAGCAGACCCGCCTGTCGGTGCTGCAGACGGTGGCCGGCATCGACTACGAGCTGGGGCAGGTGGACCAGGCGATCGCCCACCTCAAGGAGGTCCTCGCCAGCAAGCCCGACGATGTGGGCGTGCTGCAACTGCTGATCAACATCCTGGTCGGCGCCGGCAAAGAGGCCGAGGCCAAGCAATACATGGCGAAGCTGCCGGCTGGCGCGAAGATGGACGCCGACACCGTCCTCAACATGGGGATCAAGGCGTTCAACGACAATCAGATGGACAAGGCGTTCGAGGCCTTCGACCGGGCGGTGAAGGAGAACCCGGAGCGCGCCGACGCCTACTACTACCGCGGCCTGGTGTACCTCAACCGCGGCAAGCACGCCGAGGCGAAGGCCGACTTCCTGAAGTTGCTCGCCCTCGACCCGAAGAACAAGTACGCCGACGACGCCAAGGCCTTCCTCAAGGACATTCATTGAGGCGACGGGCCGGGCAGCGTCCGTCCGCGCGCCCGGCCGCAGCGACAACGGATCCGGCGTAGGGGCGGGGGCTCATCCCCGCCCACCTTCGGCCTCACCACACCCTCAACGGTGCGCAACCCGACACGCTCGTGCGCCGCGGCGCTGCTGCTCCTGGTGGCGCTCGGCTGTCACCGCGCCGGGGATACAACGGCCGCCCCCGCGCTGCCTGGCGCCGACGTGGTGCTCGTCACCATCGACACGCTGCGCGCCGACGCGGTGGGTTTTGCCGGCAACCGGCCTGTGGCGACGCCGACCCTCGACCGGCTCGCCGCCGCCGGGCGCGTCTTCACCGACGCCCACGCGCACAGCGTGGTGACCCTGCCGTCGCACGTCAACATCCTCACTGGCCGCTATCCCTACCAGCACGGGGTGCGCGAGAACAGCGGCTTCGTGCTGGCGTCCTCGGTGCCGACGCTCGCCACCCTTCTCGGGCGCGCCGGTTACACGACCGGTGCCTTCGTCGCCGCCTACCCCCTGGACCGGCACTTCGGTCTGGCGGCGAGCTTCGGCACCTACGACGACAGCTTCCCGCGCGGCTCGGACCCCAGCCGCTTCGTGCTCGCCGAGCGGCGCGGCGACCAGGTGGTGGCGCCGGCGCTCGCCTGGTGGCGGCAGCAGCAGGGGAAGCGTCGCTTCCTCTGGGTGCATCTCTACGATCCGCACGCCGCCTACGCGCCGCCGGAGCCGTTCGCCAGCCGCTATCGCGACGACCCCTACCTGGGCGAGGTGGCGGCCACCGACTCGTACCTGGCGCCGCTGCTGGACCCCTTGCTGCACGGCGGCGTTCCGCCGGCGCTGGTGGTCGTCACCGCCGACCACGGTGAGGCGCTTGGCGACCACGGCGAGCTCACCCACGGCCTCTTCGCCTACGAGGCGACGCTCAAGGTGCCGCTGGTCGTCTGGTACCCGGGGATCCGTGCCGGTGCCGACGCGCGGCCGGCGCGGCACGTCGACGTCGTCCCCACCGTGCTCGCGGCGCTCGGGTTGCCGGTGCCCGGCGAGCTGCCCGGCAGCTCGCTGCTGGGGCCGCCACCCGCCTCGCCGCAGAGCTACTTCGAGAGCCTCTCCACCTGCCTCAACCGCGGCTGGGCGCCGCTGCGCGGCATGCTGCGCGAGCGGCACAAATACGTCGACCTGCCGTTGCCCGAGCTCTACGACCTGGCGAGCGACCCGCGCGAGGAGCACAACCTCGTCGACACCGACCGCCGCGGCGCGCGCGAGCTGCAGCGGGCCCTGCCGGCGGAGTCGGCCTGGCCGCCCCGGCGCGGCAGCGTCGCCGCCGAGGAGGCGGCGCGGCTGCGCAGCCTCGGCTACTCGGCCGGCGCGACCGCGCCGCCGGCCACCTATACCGCCGCCGACGACCCCAAGCGGCTGGTGGGCCTCGACCGTCAGGTCCACCAGCTGATCGACGCCTATTCGCGCGGGCACTACACCGACGCGGTGGCGCTCGGGCGGGCGGTCGTCGCCGCGCGCCCGGGCATGGCCGAGGGGTACGAGGACCTCGCCCTCGCCCTGCGCCAGCTCGACCGTCCGCGGGAGGCGATCACCGTGCTGCGCTCGGCGCTCGCGCGCGGCGTCGCCGCCGAGTCGCTGCGCCGGCAGCTGGGGATGACCCTCGCCGAGGCGGGGCAGCCGGCCGCCGCCGTCGAGCTGCTGGCGCCGCTGGCCCAGCGGCCCGGCGCCGATCCGCCGACCCTCGACGCGCTGGGCATCGCGCTCAGCGACGCCGGCCGCCACGATGAGGCGGTGCGCGTGCTCGAGCGCGCGGTCGCCGAGTATCCGCAGGACCCCGGCGGCTACGAGAACCTGGGCATCGTGCTGCTGCGGCGTGGCGACGCGGCCGGCGCCCGGCAACGGCTGCGCTCGGCGCTCGAGCTCAATCCCCGGCTGCCCATCTCCTGGAACACCCTCGGGGTCGCCCTCTACCAGCTCGAGGGACCGGCCGCCGCCATCGACGCCTGGGCGAAGGCGGTGGCGCTCGACCCGCAGCAGCTCGACGCATTGTTCAACCTCGGCCTGGTCGCTGCCGCCGCCGGGCGGCCGGCTCAGGCGCGCGACGCGCTGTCGCGCTTCGTGGCGACGGCGCCCCCCGGTCGCGCGGCCGACGTCCAGCGCGCGCGCCAGGTGCTGGCGCGACTCCGCGGGTAGCTCTCATGAGTCGCACCCCGATGAGCCGCATCCCAGTGCACCGCACTCGCCTTGCCGCCGCCCTCGCCGTCTTGCTCGCCGTGGCGCTGCTGCCCGGCTGTCGGCGGCCGGCGGGGGGGGGCGCCGGCGGAGCTGAGGGTCCCTTCCGCGGCGCCCCGGTGGTGCTGATCTCGATCGACACCCTGCGCTCCGACCACCTGCCGGCCTACGGCTACCGCGCCGTCGACACGCCGGCCATCGACCGGTTGCGCCGCGACGGCGTGCTCTTCGCCCGCGCCTATAGCCACGTGCCGCTCACCCTGCCGTCGCACGTCTCCATCCTCTCCGGGGAGCTGCCGGCGGTGACCGGCGTGCGCGACAACGTCGGCTACCACTATGACGAGGCGCGCTGGCCGAGCCTCGCCGCGGAGCTGCGGCGCGCCGGCTACGCCACCGGCGGTTTCGTCTCCGCCTACGTGCTGCGTGGCGAGACCGGCGTCAGCGCCGGCTTCGACACCTGGGACGACGACGTCCATCGCCGCTTCAACGAGGTGCTGGGCAACTCGCAGCGGGCGGGCAGCGAGACGGTGGTGGCCGCCATCCGCTGGCTGCGCACGCTCGGCGACCGGCCCTTCTTCCTCTTCGTCCACCTCTACGATCCGCACTCGCCCTATGCGCCGCCGGCGCCCTTCGCCGGGCGCTACGCGCTGCCCTACGACGGCGAGATCGCCGCCGCCGACGCGGCGGTGGGGGAGCTGCTCGCCGAGCTCGAGCGCAGCGGCCGCTACGAGGGGGCCATCGTCGCCCTGCTCTCCGATCACGGCGAGGGGTTGGGCGACCATGGCGAGCAGGAGCATGGGGTGCTGCTCTATCGCGAGGCGCTGCAGGTGCCGCTGCTGCTCAAGCTGCCGGGCAGGCGCCGCGCCGGCGAACGCGTCGAGGCGCCCGCCCAGCTGGTCGACGTCTTCCCCACCCTGCTCGCCGTCGCCGGCGTGCGTCGCCAGGGGAGCGTGCCGCTGTCCGGGCGCTCGCTCCTCGCGCCGCCGCCGGCCGCCGCTCGCGACCTCTACGCCGAGACCTACTATCAGCGCCTGCACTTCGGCTGGAGCGAGCTGGCGTCGGTGATCCGCGACCGCTACCACTATCTCCACGGTCCGGCGCCCCAGCTCTTCGACCTGGTCGCCGATCCCGGCGAGCGCCGCGACGTGCTGGGCGATCAGAGGCGGGTCTATGCCGAGCTGCGGCGGGTGGCGGAAGCGAGCGCCCGCGAGCTGCAGGGTCCGGCGGCCGCCGACGCCGAGACGCGCCAGCGGCTCGCCGCCCTCGGCTACGCCGCCAGCACCGCGCGGGTCGGCCCCGGCGAAGCCCTCCCCGATCCGCGCCTGCTGGTGCAGACGCTCGCCCAGCTGCAGCATGGTCTCGTGCTCGTCGAGCAGCAGCGATTCAGCGAGGCGGTGCCGGTGCTGCAACACATCGTCGCCCAGAGCCCGCGCATGGTCGATGCCTGGGAGCAGCTGGGCAACGCCCTGCAGGGGAGCGACCGACTGGAGGAGGCGCTCGACGCCTACCAGCACGCGCTGCGGGCGTCGGTGGGCGCCTCGCACGTCGCGGCGGCCGCGGGCGGCGTGCTGCTGGCGCTCGGCCGGGCCGACGAGGCGAAGGCACATGCCCAGCTGGCGCTCGCCACCAGCCCGTCGCTCGCTCATGACCTGCTGGCGCGCATCGCCCTCGCCGGCGGCGACCTGCCGGCGGCCGAGCGCGAGGCGCGGGCGGCGATCGCCGCCGGCGAGCAGGTGGCGCCGCAGCTGACCCTCGCCCAGGTGCAGGTGAAGGCGGGCAGGATCGAGGAGGCGGCGGCGACCGTCGAGCAGGCGGCGGCCGAGGTGCGACGACAGGGTGGAGCGCAGCGGGTGCAAGGGCTCGAGCAGTTGCGCGGCGACATCTTCGCCCGCCAGGGGCGCGCCACCGAGGCGGAAGCCGCCTTTCGCGCCGAGATCGCCGCCTACCCGCGCAACCTCCGCGCCTGGTCGGGACTGGCTCTGCTCTACGCCGCGGCCGGGCAGGCCGAGGAGGCGGCGGCGACCCTGCGCCGCATGGTCGAGCAGAGCGGTGACTCGCCTTCCGCTTACGCCGAGGCGGTGCGCACGTTGCGGGCCCTGGGTGACCCGGTCGACGCGGCGGCCCTGCTGCGCCATGCCCTGGCCCTGCATCCGCGCAGCAGCGAGCTACACTCGCTGCGCGGGTGAGCGGGCCAGCCCGCCGTCAATTCAACCCGCTGGCCATTCCAACCCAGCTGCGGAGGGAGCCCGAACCCATGAAGCGACCGCGCACCCTGCTCGTCTGCTTGCTGCTGTCCGCCGCTGCTTCCCGGGCGTCATCGTCGCCGGTACCCAGTCCCGCGCCGGCGGCCCCCGCCGCCACCGCCCCCGTCGCGGCGCAGCGGCCGGCGGCTCCGCCGCCCAGCCCGGCCACCCAGGAGGCCGCGGCGCTGGCCCAGCGGGGCAACGTCAACGGTGCCATCACCCGCCTCGAGCGCGACCGCGCGCAGCTCGACGCGCGCGGTGTGTCGCTGCTCGGCGCCCTCTACTTGCAGGCGCAGCGCCCGGCCGAGGCGCTCTCCGTGCTGCGGCCGCTCGCCGATGCCAAAGATGCCGCGGCGGCGGTGCTCTACAACGCCGGCCGCGCCGCTCTGCTCGCCGGCGACACCGAACATGCCCAGGTCTACCTCGCGCGTTCGGTGGGCGCCGATCCCACCTCGCCGGCGGTGCGCGACCTCGGCCTGCTGCTGTCGCGTCAGGGGCAGGTCGTCGAGGCCTACGCGCTGCTGCGTCCCTGGACGCTGCACCATGCCGACGACGGCGACGCGCGGCTGGTAGCGGCCACCCTGGCCATCACCCTCGAGCGGCCACAAGAGGCCGAGCAGCTGCTCACCGGCCTGGTCGAGAGCCCGGCGGTGCAGTTGCTGCACGTACGGGCGCGCGTGCAGCTCGGCGACGCGGCCGGCGCCATGCGGGCCCTGCAGCCGGTGCTCGCCCAGCAGCACCCGGCGGCGATGGATCTCGAGGTCCGACGGGCGGCGGCCGAGGCCTATCTGCTCGCCGGCCAGGCGAGCAAGGCCGTCGAGCAGCTCGCCGGCAAGGCGGGCG
>DASYUP010000615.1:0-14373 GCA_036001185.1 Thermoanaerobaculia bacterium | reverse complement strand
CGGCGACGCCGGTGCCGTCGCCCCCGGCCGCGGACCCCGACTGCTTGAGCGCGAAGGCGCATCCCGCCGCCACCGGGATCATCGAGCCGAGGTGGCTGATCATGCCGACGTGGCGGATGCCGCGCCCGGGATCGAGATAGCCGTAGTGGAACGACCGCTCGACCCCCTGCGAGAAGCCGTCGGCCTTGCCGAGCAGCTGGCAGGCGAGCCGATAGAGGAGGTCCTCGGGCTCCGGCCGCGGGTCGGGGCTCGCGGCGCCGGGTTCGACGGCGCCCAGGAGGCCGGCGAAGGTGCGCGCCGGGTCGAGGTACTGGGCGAGGATGGCGCCGAGGTCGCGGTGCAGCGAGCAGAGCACGTCGCCGGCGCAGAGGGCGAGCCCGGCGGGCACCGTCGTCGCCTCGTTGCCCACCTCGCTGTACCACTTGGAGACGCGGCCGGTGAGCAGCAGGTTCTCGAAGCGCGAGTCGAGCTCGCGCGTGAGCTTCATGTAGGCGTAGCGGAGCTGCTGCGCCGCGCTGGCTGCGTCGACCGGCCTGGCGCTGGCGGGAGAGGAGGCGGTGGCGCTCATCGGCCGCGAAGTCTACGCCAACGCTTCCCGACGCCGCCTACCCCCGCGCCTTGACCAGCCGCCGTTCCGCCTCCACCACCCGGTCGTCGTCGGCGCCGAGTTGGCGCAGCACCTTGAGCGCCACCTCGGCCTGCGGCATCTGGCCGGCGCGCAAGTAACCGTCGAAGGCGCGCAGCCCCTCGCTGAGGGCCTGCTGGCGCTGCTCGATCTCCTGCAGCCGCGACACCTCGGCGAGCATCTGCCGCGGCCGCGGGCTGTCGGCCACGGTGTCCTCGAGGTGGTGGGCCAGCTCGCGGGCGGTGTGCCAGTCGTGGCGAGAGATGGCGTCGCGGTAGCCGCGCTCCACGGACGCCATCGCCTCCTCCCGCTCCTTGCGGTCGCGCGCCTCGTCGACCTGGCCGCGCAGCAGGTCGAGGGTGACCTTGGTGACCTCGAGCGCCGAGAGCTGGTCGAGCTCGCGGCTCGCCTCGTCGAGGGCACCGCGGCGCAACGCTTCCTCGACCTTGCGCTTGGACGCCGTCGCGGCGAGTCCCTGCTGGCGCCGACGCTCGGCCTCGTTGATCTCGGCGAGCAGCGAGCCCGAGAGCTTGCCGGTGGGGTCGTGCCGCTCGACCTCCTCGAGCAGGCGGCGGGCGCCGATGAAGTCGCCGCGGGCCACCGCGGTCTGGCCGTCGGCAAACAGCTTCTCCCCCCGCTTCTGCCGCTCCGCCTCGTTGGCGAGGCCGGAGATCCAGCTCTGATAGTCGCCGCGCTTGGGGTGGTTGGGGTAGAGGTCGAGCAGCGTCTCGAGGGCGAGGCCGGCGAGGGTCTGCTGTCGCTCGAGCAGGTACTTCTCGAGCATCTGCTCGGCCTGCACCACCTGGCCGCGACGGCGGGCGATGTCCTCGGCCTCGAGCAGCCGGCGCTCGAGCTCGTTGGTGCCGCGCGGCACCGGGCTCGTCGCCTTGAGCTTGGTGATGAACTGGCGGGCGTCCTCGAAGCGCCCCTCCTTGAGCGCCGCCTCCGCCTGCGCCAGCAGCTGCCCACCCTCCTGCACGCGGCTCGCCGCCTTGTCGATGCGGGCGAGCAGGGCGTCACGCTCCAGCTTGGAAAGCTCCGCGGCACTGCGCGTGGTGGAGGCGCCCGCCGGCCGCGGGGGGGTCGGCGGCGCCGAGGCGCCGGCGGTGGACACCGGGCGGGCGGTAGGCGGCCGGGCGCCGCCGGGAGGCGGCGCGGCTGGCGGCTGCGAGCCGGGACGGTCGCCGGGCGACGAGCGCGGCCGCGCCACCGGGGCGCCCTCCATCGCTTTCTTCACCTCCGCCTGCGAGAGCTCCTGCGTCGACAGCTCGTGCAGCCCAGCCGCCACCTTGGCGAGGGCGGTGATGAAGGCGGTGGCGTCGTGGAAGCGCTCGTCGCGGTGGCGGGCGAGGCCGTGCATCACCACCGCCTCGAGCGCCGCCGGCAGCGGCAGCCGTGGGTTGCGCCGGCGCAGCGGCATCGGCTCCTCGGTGAGCCGCTTGAGCACGAAGCCGTGCTGGCTCTCGGACTCGAACGGCGGCAGCCCGGTGAGCATCTCGTAGAGCACCTGGGCCAGCGAGTAGAGGTCGCTGCGGGCGTCGAGCGGGGCGTCCTTGAGGTAGCCCGCCTGCTCCGGCGAGCAGTACTGGAACTTGCCGAGGAAGGCCCCCGCCTGGGTGAGCTCGAGCTCGGCGCCAGCACGGAGGTCCTTGGCGAGGCCGAGGTCGATGATCTTCAGCAGCTGGCGGCCGCGCAGGTCGCGCGTCACCATCAGGTTGTCGGGCGAGACGTCGCGGTGGATCAGCCCCGCCGAGTGGATGGCGTCGAGCCCGCGCAGCGCCTGGATGGCGAGGTCGATCGCTTGCTCGGCGGGGATGGGCCCCTTCTTGAGACGGCCGCCGATGTCCTCGCCGTCGATGTGCTCGAGCACCATGTAGAAGCGCCCGTCGGGCAGGCGCGAATAGTCGTAGAGGATGGCGACGTTGGGGTGCTTGATCTGGGTGGCGACCCGCGCCTCCTGCTGGAAGCGCTGCATGGAGTCGGGGTCGGCGGCGAGGTCGGCGCGCAGCACCTTGACCACCCGCAGCTCCTGGAGGTGGCGGTGGCGGACGAGATAGACGTCGCCCATGCCGCCACTGGCCAGGCGCTTGAGGATCTCGTACTTGTCGTCCAGCAGACCGCTGACTTCCAGGCCCAAGAGGATCCCTCGCGGGGAAAAGCTGGGCCCATTCTATGCGTTCCATGCCACGGCGGGTCAGCGGCTTGGCCGCACTCGGCTCAGCCGGAAGCCCTCGCCGGGAGCGTCGCGCGCAGCCGCCGCCGCACCGCCAGCACGAGCACCAGCAGCGCCGCCGCCTCGGCGTTGGTGAGCACGTCGCGAAGGTCGTAGTGACGGTTGGGCAGCAGGCCCTGCACCAGCTCGTCGCCCCAGCCGGCGGCGGTGGCGAGGAGAATGGCGGCGAGCGCCGGCGCACGCTGCCAGGGTGGGCGTGCGGCGGCCGTGGCGTCCGGCCAGCGCGCCAGCAGCGCGCCGTAGAAGAGGCCGCCCACGGCGCCGTATTCGAGCAGGTGGATGCGCTCCTGGATGATGTCGAGGTGGCGCAGCAGTAGCAGGTAGGCGCCGGCGCCGGCGAAGAGCAGCGCGACCTCCCAGGGCCCCGGCCGCGAGCGCACGAGGTAGGCGAGCACCGCCGCGGCGGCGACCACGAACACCCCGCCGATGGTCGGCGCCAGCGCGCCGCGCGTGCGCAGCGCATCGAGCAGGAACTGGTTGAAGTAGGCGGAGGCGTAGATCGCCAGCACCAGGGCGCCGGCAAGCCGCCAGCAGCGGCGCTCGCGCGCGGCCGCCGGCGCAGCAGCAACGAGGGTCGGCGGTTCCGTGCCGGCAAGATAGCGGAGCGTCGCGCAGCGTTCGCGGCGCGAGGATGGCGAAGCGATGGCAGCCGCCGGCCGCAACCCCACCTCTCAACACGCGCGGCCCACCGCCCTCGCACCCGACGCCCCGCGGGCGCCATTAGCGGGGCCCTCGCCAGAACGTGTGGGCTCCGGCACGGCGGCGCGCCCGCGAAGGGTTCCCCCCCTATCTCCGCTCTAACGCTCGGACTCACGAAGGGAGCGGCGAGATGGCGCGACGGGGACCAAGGCTGCTGCGCGCTGCGTTGGCGGTGCTGGTGCTGGTGGCAGGCGCGCGAGGGGCACGGGCACAGACCAGCGCGCCGATACCGGCCCGCCCGCCGGTCGGCTTCCCCATCCTCCACGGCGTGTGGCGCGTCGACGGCACCGATCCCGCGCTCCCCGACGCCGACCTGCAGCCGCTGCGCGGCATCCTCGGCAAGGCGACGGTGGTCGGCCTCGGCGAGTCGATCCACACCTCGGGCGGCTACTACGAGGCCAAGCACCGGCTCTTCCGCTTCCTCGTCGAGCGGCTGGGGTTCCGCGCCATCGCCTTCGAGACGCCCTGGCTCGCCGGCGACACCGCCAACCGCTACGTGCAGACCTGCGAGGGGGACCCCGACACCGCCAGCGCCGGCTTCTTCGGCGTCTGGCGCAGCCGCGAGCTGTCGGCGCTGCTGGGCTGGATGTGCGAGTGGAACCGCGCCCATCCCAAGCCCAAGGACCGCGTGGCGGTCTTCGCCTTCGACGTGCAATACCAGGCGGCGCAGGACGCCGAGGCGCTGGTGGCCTTCCTGCGGCGCGTCGGCATCGACCCCGAGCTCGCGCCCTTCGACGGCCTCGCCCGCTGCGGCGCCGTCGAGGCGGCCTTCCGGGGGACCCAGGTCGTGCCGCCCGAGGAGACCGCCGCCTGCAATGGCGCCGCGCGGGCGGTGGCGGACCGCTTCGCGCACGACGCCGCCGCGCTCATCCGCCAGGTCGGCAAGACCGACTTCACCTGGGCGACCCTCCGCCTCACCGGGCTGCAGGCCTGGATCGAGGAGATGGTCTACTTCGACTCCGACTTCGAGCGCTCCTTCGCCGCCCGCGATCGCGGCATGGCCGCCCTCTTCCTGGGCATCCGCGCCCTGCGCATGCCGGGCGCGAAGGTGGCTGTCTGGGCGCACGACGCTCACATCGCCAAAGACGGCAGCGGCTTCGGCCTGGTGGTCATGGGCTCGGTCCTCGCCGGCGCGCTCGGTCCCCGCTACGCCACCCTCGGCCTCGTCGGCCACGACGTGTCGATCGACTGGCGGGGCGTCGGCTGCGGCCCGGTGCCGCCGCCGGGTGCTGCCTCGGTCGAGGAACTGTTGCACGACCTCGGCGAGGAGGCGCTGCTCGTCGACCTGCGCTTCCCCGGCGCCGCCCCGCCGCTGCTCACGCCTGGCGCCACCTACGAGATCGTCCACGCGTCGATGGTGCCGCTGCGCGCCTTCAACGGCCTGCTCTACCTCGAGCACTCGCGGGCGATGGCGCCGCTGGCCTGGCCGCCCTGCCAGTGACGGCGGCGGTGGTCGACCGGCTCTGCCGCGGCTCCTCACCGCGACCCCTGCCACCCGCAACTCCACGGCATTTCGCACGTAGTCTTCGCCAGAGGAGGTGAAGCACGTGGAAATGCTCGCCAGTGCCTTGTGGATCTCGTTGCTCGCCGCCACCGCCCCTGCGGCGGCCGCCGCACCGACGCCCCCCGCCGCCGACGGCACGCTGCTCGAGAAGACCGCCTGTCCGCCGAACCCGCTCCACACCTACGAGGAGTACGTGGAGATCCGGCGCCGGCGGCTGGCCAGCGAGGTGGCTGCCGCCAAGGAGGAGGGCTTCGAGGTCGCGATGCCGACCGACCTCACGCCGATGCTGATCAGCCGTGAAGACTTCGCGACCAGGCTTGCCTATGCCGGCTTCGAGTGCTGGCACATCCGCTACGCCAGCGACGGGCTGGCGGTGACCGGCTACCTCTGGAAGCCACGCGACACCGCCGGCAAGAAGTTGCCGCTCATGGTGTACCTGCGCGGCGGCAATCGCGACTTCGGCGCCGTCGCGCCGTGGATGTACTCCGGCTTCCACCAGTACCTGGCCAATGGCTTCGTCGTCATGGCGCCGCAGTACCGCGGCGTCGACGGCGGCGAGGGGCAGGAGGAGTTCGGCGGCGCGGAGGTCCGCGACGTGCTCAACCTGCTGCCACTGGCGCGCTCGCTCCCCTACGTCGACACCAACAACGTCTTCCTCCACGGCTGGTCGCGTGGCGGCATGGAAGCGCTGGTGGCGCTGAAGGCGGGTTTCGCCGCCAACGCGGTGGCTGTCGGTGGGCCGGCGGTCGACTTCGACCAAGAGATCGCCAAGCGGCCGGCGATGGAGACGGTGCTCAGCGCCCTGATCCCGGGCTACGCCGACCACCCGCTGGAGTCGCGGCACGAGCGCTCGGCCCTCCTTTGGCCCGAGAAGATCAATGCCCCGCTGCGGCTCCTGCACGGCGGGGCCGACTGGCGCGTGGATCCGGCACAGACGCTGGCCCTGGCGCAGAAGCTCCAGACGCTCGGCAAGCCTTACGAGCTGATCATCTACGGCGGCGACGACCACGGCCTGTCGCGCAACAGCGAGGACGCCGACCGCCGCATCATCGCCTGGTTCAAGAAGTACATGCGGTAGGCGGCTACCTCTGGTCCGGTGGCGTTTCCGGGCTCGCATCTTCGTCGGTCGCGGTCGGCGCCGCGCTCGCGAGCGCGGCGGCGCGCGCCGCCAGCTCAGCCAGCTCCCCGACCCGCTGGTCGCCGGGGAAGTCGGCGGTCGCCGCCTGCGCGCGGCGCGCGACCTCCGCGAGCGTCGAGCCGCGCGCCCAGTAGGACTTCTTCAGCACCTCGGCGAGCTCGGCCACGACCGCCGCCAGGCGCAGGCCCGGGGAGGCCTTCTCCCACGACCGCGCGATGTCGCGCGCGCGCAGCTCGTGGGCGGTCTCGACCACCGGCCCCGGTCCGTTCGCTCCCACCGGCCGGTAGCGCAGCCGCAGGGTGGCGACGACCGGGCCGCCGCGCCGCAGCAGAGGCCGCAGCTTGACCTCGTAGAGCGCCGTCACTTCGTGGCCGGCGCCGATCTCGCCCGCGTCCACCCGGTCGTCGCGGAAGCGTTCGTCTTCGATGTCGCGGTTCTCGTAGCCCAGGAGCCGCCAGCGCTCGACCACGCGGGGATTGAACTCCACCTGCACCTTGGCGTCGGCGGCGATGGTCTGCAGGGTGCCGGTCAAGTCCTCGACGAACACCCGCCGCGCTTCGTCGATGCGGTCGACATAGGCATAGTGCCCGTTGCCACGGTCGGCGAGCTGCTCCATCAGCACGTCGTTGTAGTTGCCCATGCCGAATCCCACCGTGGTGAGCTCGATGCCGCGCTTGGCCTCCTCCGAGATACGGGCGAGAATCGAGTCGGGACCGGTGGCGCCGACGTTGGCGACCCCGTCGGAACAGAGGATGACGCGGTTGATCGCCCCCTCACGGCGGGCCTGCGCCGCCAGGTCGTAGGCCAGGCGCAGCCCCTCCTCGGCGTTGGTCGAGCCCTCCGGCTCGAGCTCGTTGATTGCGGCGCGCAATCTCTCGTGGTCCGCGGTGTGGGGCAGGAGGACGCGGCCCTGCGAGCCGAAGACGACCAGGCCGACGCGGTCCCCGGGCCGGAGCTGATCGAGGAGCAGCGCCAGCGCCCGCTTGACCAGCCCCAGGCGGTCCTCCCTTGCCATCGAGCCCGAGACGTCGACGACGAAGGTGAGGATGGCAGGGGGGCGCTCGGCAGGGTCGACGGTGCGCGCCCGCAGGTGGAAACGCAGCAGCCGGTAGCGTGCGCCGGCAGCGAAGGGGCTGGGGGAGCCCTCGGCGCGCAGGGTGAAGTCGGCTCGGTCGTCGACGGCAGCATCGCCGTAGCGGAAGGCGTTGACGAACTCCTCGACGCGGATGGCCTCGGTCGGCGGCAGGTGACCGTCGCGCAGATAGGCGCTGGCGAGGGTGTAGGAGCCGGTGTCGACGTCGAGGCCGAAGGTCGACAGAGCGTCTTCATCCGTTTCGACGAAGGGGTTGACCCCGTACGAGCGGAAGAACATGTCGCCGTAGGGCTGGTCGTTGGGCTCGGCGGTACCGCCGGTGGAGGCGAGGAGCGGAGAGAGGCCGCCGTTGTTCGACACCATGGCGCCAACGGCGATGCTCCTCGCGTCCGTCTGAGGCGCGGCGACGGTGACGGTGAGGCTCTCTTCCAGGGGCGCCGGCAATGTCAGCTCCACCACGACGCCGTGCCCACCGGCGATGCGTAGGCCGGAACGCTCCACGGTCGTGAAGCCCGCGAGCTCGCCGCGCAGAGGGTAGGTACCGGCCCGCAGAGAGCGGAATCGGGCCACACCGCGGCGGTCGGTCGTCGCCACCCGTCCGCCGGCCACCCTGCCGAGAGTCACGGTGGCGCCCGCGAGCGGCCTGCCCTCGGGGTCCACCACGCGGACGCGCACGTCGGCGACCCCGGGCACGACGGCGGCCTGTAGCGCCGAGTCCGGCCGCTGCGCGGGCACGGAGGACTCCAGCGGGCGCACGACCAGCGGAGGTCGCGGTGTGACGGGACGCTGAGCGCGGCCGGGTCCGGATTCGCGCAGCAGGTGATAGCAGAGCAGGCCGCCAGCGACCGTCACGAAGAGCGCCGCGGCGAGCTGCCAGTAGTGGCGACTCCGGGGTGCCTCCTCCGGCGGTGGCGGCAGCAGCCGCAGTCCGGGGGGAATCTCGCGCTTGATGGCCTCGGCGAGCCCGGGCGGTCGTTCGGGCACCGGCAGGCTGGCGAGCCTCTCCTCGATCGAGCGGCGGCGTGAAGCGATCATCGCGTGACCTCCTGAAGCAGCGTGACCTCGAGGATCCCGAGCGCGCGCGCCAGGCGTTTGCGAATGGCGGCGCCGGTGACCCCTTCGAGGCGCGCGATCTCGGCGATGGGCAGCTCCGCCCAGTAGTGGGCAGTGACGACGAAGCGCTGTTGCTCGCCCAGGGCGAGAACCGCCTGGCGCACTTGCCGGTGCTCGTCACGCGCCGCCATCTCCGCGTCGCGACCGGGGGTGGGATCGGGGACCTCCGCGGCCTGGGTATCGGCGAGCGGCACCAAGCGCAGCGGCCGGCGCACGTGGTTGAGGAAGGTGTTGTAGGCGATGCGGAACAGCCAGGTCGAGAAGCGCGCCCTGCCGCCGAAGTCATTCAGCGACTGCCAGGCCTTGCGATAGGTCTCCTGGGTCAGATCGGCAGCCAGGTCGCGGTTGCCACAGAGCCGAAAGAGCGCGTCGTGGATGCGGCCGTAGGTGGCATCCACCAGGCCCCGGGCGGCGGCGGGATCCCCGTCGCGCAGGGCATCGAGCAGCGCCGCTTCGTCGCCAGCGGACGGCGTCCTCTCGTTGCTCGCTTCGAGGGTGGCGCGTTCGCCTGCGTGGGGTGCGCTCATACTCCTTGGACACTTCAGGGTCACGGAGTGCAACCGCTCGAGAGCGATTGTGGCGCGGATCGGCGGGCGGGCGGGGGCGCCCCCTGCCCCTAGGTGGGGCAGGGGGATGGGGGGATAGGGGTGGGACTGGCCTAGTCCATCTGCTTGCGCAGCACCGTCGGGATGTCGTAGTCGTCGACCCCCGACCAGTTCGGGCCGTAGCCTCCCGAGTCCTCGGTCGCGTGCTGGGCGAGCACCTTCTTGAAGAAGGGCACCTCCTCGCGCTCCTCCGCCGCCGCGCGCGTGTCAGCAGGCGCCGACTGCGGGCTCGCCGGCGGTGGCACCACCGTCGCCGCGCCAGGCTCGGCGAGCGCTTCGACGGCGGCGAGCGGGCGCACGACGGCGAGCGGCCGCCGCTCGACCGTGGCGCGCTCCATGGTGCGCTCGGCGTGGCGGTCGGCATGACGGTCGGCGTGGCGCTCGGGGGCACGCTCGACGGGGCGCTCGATCGTGCGTGTCACCCCCACCGAGGAGCGTGGCTCGGGCACCGGCAGGGTGCGGCTCTGGTACTTGAAGCCGGTGGCGATCACCGTCACCTTCATCTCGTCCTCGAGGTTCTCGTCGATCACCATGCCGGAGATGATGTTGGCGTCGGGGTCGACGGCCTCGGCGATGATGCGACAGGCCTCGGCCACCTCGTAGAGGGTGAGGTCGCGGCCGCCGGAGACGTTGAGCAGCACGCCCTTGGCGCCCTCGATCGAGGTCTCCTCGAGTAGCGGTGAAGAGATGGCGCGCTGCGCCGCCTCGATGGCGCGGTTCTCACCGCGGGCGACGCCGGTGCCCATCAGCGCCATCCCCATGCCGGTCATGATCGTCCGCACGTCGGCGAAGTCGACGTTGACCTCGCCGGGGACGGTGATGAGGTCGGAGATGCCCTGCACCGCCTGGCGCAGCACGTCGTCGGCGATCAAGAAGGCCTCGGTGAGCGGCGTGCCGCGGTCGACGAAGTTGAGCAGCCGCTCGTTGGGGATGGTGATCAGGGTGTCGACCGAGCCGCGCAGCTCGTCGACGCCGCGCTCGGCGAGGGCGAGGCGGCGCCGTCCCTCGAAGGTGAAGGGCTTGGTCACCACCGCCACCGTGAGGGCGCCGATCTCGGCCGCCAGCGAGGCGATGATGGGCGCCGCGCCGGTGCCGGTGCCGCCGCCGAGGCCGGCGGTCAGGAACACCATGTCGGCGCCTTCCAGCAGGGCGAGGATCTTCTCGGTGTCCTCGAGCGCCGACTTGCGCCCCACCTCGGGGTCGCCGCCGGCGCCGAGGCCGCGGGTGAGCGCCGGCCCGAGCTGCATCTTCACCGGCGCGCGGCACTTGCGCAGCGCCTGCAGGTCGGTGTTGGCGGCGATGAACTCGATGCCACGCAGGCGGGCGTCGATCATGCGGTTGACGGCGTTGCCGCCGCCGCCGCCGACACCGAACACCTTGATACGCGCCGGCGGGAGGCCCTCCTCGTCGAGGGTGATCCCCGCCTTCTTGGCCTGGTCCGGGTCTTCGAAGAGGATCATGGGTGACTCCTTATCTACAGAAGGTCGGAGAACATGCTCTTGAGGGTGCCCATCAGGTGGCGCACCGAGCGCTGCTGCTTCTTGCCGCCGCGCGCCTTGCGCTTCTCGGCAGCGAGGCCGTAGAGCAGCAGGCCGGACGCCGTGCACCAGGTGGGGCAGTTGATGACGTCGACGAGGCCGCGCAGCCCCACCGGCAGGCCGTAGCGCACCGAGCAGTTGAAGATCTGCTCGCCGAGCTCGAGCAGGCCGTCGAGCTGGGCGCCGCCGCCGGTGAGCACGACGCCGGCGCGCGGCGGCTCGGCGATACCCACGCGCTGCAGGTCCTGCTGCACCATCTGGAAGAGCTCCTCGCCGCGCGGCTGCAGGATCTCGCACAGCTCGCGCTTGGGCACCACGCGGGTGCCGCCGCCGGCGACCGTCGGCACCGTCACGCCTTCCTCGTCGGAGACCAGGCTCGCGAGGCAGCACCCCTTCTCCAGCTTGATGCGCTCAGCCTCGGCGAAGGGAGTGCGGAGGACGGTGGCGAGGTCGCTGGTGAAGTGGCCGGCGCCGACCGGCACCACCGAGCTGTGCTGCACCTCGCCGTCGGCGAAGAGGGCGAAGGTGGTGGTGCCGGCGCCGACGTCGACCAGCAGGCAGCCGAGCTCGCGTTCGTCGTGGGTGAGCACCGCCTCGGCGGTGGCCAGCGCTTCGAACACCACCTCGGAGACCTCGATGCCGGCACGGTTGACGCAGGTGAGCAGCGTCTTGCTGCGCGTCGCCTGGCCGGTGACGAGGTGCACCGAGACCTCGAGGCGGCTGCCCAGCATGGCCAGCGGGTCGGCGATGCCCCCCTGCTCGTCGACCACGAACTCCTGGGGGATGGCGTGCAGGATCTCGCGGTCGGCGGGCAGCGGCGCCGACTGCGCCGCCTCCAGCACGCGCTGGATGTCCTGCAGGGAGATCTCGCGGTCGCGCCGCGACACCGTCACCATGCCGCGCGAGTTCATCGCCCGCACGTCGGCGCCGGCGATGCCGACGTAGGCGCGGGAGACCTCCACCCCCGCCATCACCTCGGCCTCCTCGCAGGCCTGCTTCAAGGCCTCGACGGCGGCCTCGACGTTGACGATGTTGCCTCGTCGGGTGCCGCGGTTGGCAGCGCGTCCCTTGCCCACCACCTCCAGCGCGCCGTCGTCACCGCGCTGGGCGATGAGCACGCCCACCTTGGAGGAGCCGATGTCGATGCCCACGATGTACGGATCCGGCTTGGCCATGCGCGATGCCCTCCAGCTACCTCGGCGACTCGGTCGACGCGGTGGAACCAGCAGGTTCGTTCGGGTTGGTTGACTCGGTTGGATTGCCTGACGCAGTTGGATTACCTGACTCGTTGTCCCTTCCCGGCTTGTTCGGTTTCGGTGCTCCGGGCTGCGGCTGGATCACCAGCCGGCGCGGCGAGCGGAGGTCGGCGAGCGCCACCGCCGGCACCCGGCGGGAGATCTCCGGCAGCATCAGCTGCAGGTTGGTGACCGCCTCCTCGACGGTGCCGCGCTTGAGCAGCAGCGGGTAGTCGAGCGCCGCGGTGGTGACGCGGTACTCGCCCTCGCCCAGCACCTCGATCTCGCGCACCTCCAGCCCCCAGGTGGGCTGCGCGCGTCGCAGCTCGGCGACGACGTCGAGGGCGGCCTGCACCGGCACCGCGCCGGCGAAGCGGTCGCGCACCGTCAGCAGCCCGTGCGCGCGCCCGGGCTCCAGCACCCCCGTGGGGTCCGCCTGCCCGGGGGCCGGGCAGGGGGCGATGGGCAGGCCGGCGCCGTCGAGGAAGGTCTTGCCGCCGTCCGGCTCGGCCAGCAGCGCCACCGGCCGGCGCTCGAGCACGGTGACCCGCAGCCGATCGGGCAGCTCGCGGCGCAGCTCGACCGACGCCACCCAGGGGTGCGCCGAGAGCCGCTGCCGCACGCCCTCGAGCGACACCGCGAGGACGTGGCGACCCACCAGCGGCCGCAGGTTCTCCTCCACCCAGGCGGCGGAGACGCGGGCACCGCCGTCCACCTTGACCTCGCGGATGAGGAAGTAGGGGGAGTAGAGCAGCCAGACGACGATGCCCACCGGCAGCGCCACCACCAGCAGCGCCCGCACCGCCGCCCCGGCGAGCAGGGCGGCGACGCCGCTGCGCCGGCGGCGGCGCATGGCGAGCGGCCGCCGCAGGGGCGTCGGTCCGACGTGGGCGGGGAACATCTCGCGCACCGGCGCGTGCTCCGGGTGGTGCATCCCGCGCAGCGGCTCGGCCAGCGGGCGGCGCAGCGGAGCGGCGGTCAAGGTTCCCCCCCGCGCGCAGAGCGCGCTGCCGCCCCCCTCCCGACCCGTGCGAGCGCCGCCAGGCTCAAGGCGTCGCCTCCGCAACGAGCTGCTGGCCGAGACGGAAGACGTCGCCGGCGCCCATGGTCAGCACCACCTCGCCCGCCCCCACCGTCTCGGCGAGATGCGGCGGCAGCTCGCGCCAGTGCTGCACGTAGCGCACGGCGCGATGGCCGGAGGCGCGGGCGGCATCGACCACCAGCTCGCCGCTGACGCCGGCGATGGGCTCCTCGCGGGCGGCGTAGACGTCGGTCACCCAGGCGCTGTCGGCGCCCAGCAGCGAGCGCCCGAAGTCGGTCGCCAGCTGCTGCGTGCGCGAGTAGAGGTGGGGCTGGAAGACGGCGTGCAGCCGGGCGCCCGGAAACGCCTCGCGCGCCGCCTGCAGCGTCGCCGAGACCTCCGCCGGGTGGTGGGCATAGTCGTCGACGACGGTGGCGCCGCGGAAACTGCCCAGCCTCTCGAAGCGCCGGTGCACCCCCTTGAAGGCGGCGATGCCCTTGGCGATGGCCTCGAAGTCGAGCCCCACCGCCAGCGCCACGCCGATGGCGGCGAGCGCGTTCTGCACGTTGTGGCGCCCGGGCAGCGGCACGGTGAGCTCGCCGAGGGTGCCGCGCTGCGCGTGACGGACGGTGAAGTGGCTGCCGCCGGCGGTCGAGCGCACGTCGAAGGCGGTGAGGTCCGCCTGCGGCGAGAAACCATAGGTGAGCACGCGGCGGCCGGCGAGGCGCGGCAGCAGCGCCTGCACGTTGGCGTCGTCGAGGCAGGTGATGACCTGGCCGAAGAAGGGGACGGTGCCGGCGAACTGCTCGAAGGCGGCCTCGATGTCGGCAAGGTCCTTGTAAGTGTCGAGGTGGTCGACGTCGATGTTGGTGATCACCGCCAGCACCGGCTGCAGGCGCAGGAAGCTGCGGTCGAACTCGTCGGCCTCGGCCACCAGGTACCAGCTCTTGCCCAGCCGCGCGCCGGTGCCGGAGACGCGCAGGCGGCCGCCGACGATCACCGTCGGGTCGAGCCCCGCCTCGGTGAGGATGGTGCCCACCAGCGAGGTGGTGGTGGTCTTGCCGTGGGTCCCCGCCACCGCGATGCCGTACTTGAGCCGCATCAGCTCGGCGAGCATCTCGGCGCGCCGGACGATGGTGATCCCCCGATCGCGGGCGGCGGCGAGCTCGACGTTGTCGTCCTTGATCGCCGAGGAGCGCACGACGAGGTCGGCGCCGGTGATGTGCTCGGGCGAGTGGCCGATCCAGACGACGATGCCCAGCTCCTCGAGCCGGCGGGTGGCCTCGCTGGCCGTCTGGTCGGAGCCGGTGACGCCGAGGTCGTAGTCGAGCAGCACCTCGGCGATGCCGCTCATGCCGGCGCCGCCGATGCCCACGAAGTGGATGTGCCGCAGGTTCGCGAAGTGCCGGAACATCGGCGTCGACGGGGTGACGACCGCGCTCACCGGGCGACCTCCGCGAGGTGATCGACGATGGCGTCCGCCGCACCCGGCCGGCCGAGACGGCGCGCGGCGTCGGCCATCTGCTGCAGCGTCGCCCGGCTGCCGAGGAGCTCGGCGAGGATGGCGGC
>DASYUP010000614.1:0-5655 GCA_036001185.1 Thermoanaerobaculia bacterium | reverse complement strand
CCCTACCGTCGGGCACGACGTTCGTCTCGCTGTCTTCGGTCGCCGGCTGGTCTTGCACGACCGGTGGCCCGGTGTCCTGCTCCAACCCCTCGTTCGCCGTCGGCAGTGCCGTCTTCATCCTCACCGTGCACGTCGACTCCGGCGTCGCTGCGGGAACCGTGCTCTCCAACACCGCCACCGCCACCTCCACGACCGGTGACCCCGACTCCGACGACCTCTCGGCCACCGAGACCACCACCGTCAGCACCAGCGCCGACCTGCAGGTCACCAAGAGCGCCGACGTCGACCCCGTCTTTCCCGGTGACGCGATCGCCTACACCATCACCGTCACCAACGCCGGACCCGGCAACTCGGGCGGTGCCGCCTTCAGCGACACCCTGCCGACGGGCACGTTCTTCGTCTCGGTGGCGCCGCCCGCCGGCTGGACCTGTCCGACGCAGCCCCCGCCCGGGAGCGGCGGCACGGTGACGTGCAACGCCACCGGTGCCTTCGCCCCCGGCTCCGCCGTCTTCACGCTCGACGTGACGACCGACCCCGACCTCGCGAGCGGCTCGACCATCAGCAACACGGCGACCGCCAGCGCCGGGACCCTCGACCCCAACTCCACCAATGACGCCGGTACGTCGTTGGTGATCGTCGACTCGGGGACCGACTACTTCACGATCACTCCGTGCCGCGTCGTCGACACCCGCTCGACGACGCCGCTCGACGACGACGAGACTCGCGACTTCGTGGTCGCCGGCGCCTGCGGCATCCCGGCGGAGGCGCGCGCGGTGGCAGTCAACATCACCGGCGTCGACCCCGGCAGCGGCGGCACGCTGGAGGTCTTCCGCACCGGTCAATCCGCGGGCGGGCAGCGCGTTGCGGTCTCCCTGCGGGTCGGCTTCGCGCGCGCCAACAACGGCATCGTCGCCCTCGACACCGACCACTCGGGCAGGCTGAGCGCCCACGCCGACCTCGACATCGCCAGCGCCAAGGTCCACGTGGTGATCGACGTCGTCGGCTACTTCCTCGACTCGCCGAAGGGGGACTAGGGCAGCCCGCGGGCGCGGCGGCCAGCGGAGGGGGTAACATCCCTTCGCTTGTTGCCGCGCCGAACCCTCGCCGGCCTCGCGGGGCGTGGTCGGCGCCCTCGCGTCGTCGCCGCGCTCGCCTCTCTGCTGCTGCTCGCTGCCGTCGCCCCAGCGGCAGCCCAGCAAGGCTCGGCCGCGCTTTCACTGGTCAAGATGGACGCCCCCGACCCGGTCACCGCGGGCGACCCGCTCACCTACACCATCACCGTGAGCAACGAGGGGCCCAGCGACGCCGACACCGTCACGCTTGTCGACACGCTGCCGGCGGGGACCGTCTTCGCGTCGCTGTCGCCTCCTGCTGGCTGGTCGTGCACGACGCCCCCGGTGGGTTCGGGGGGCTCCGTCTCCTGCTCGCTGGCCACCCTGCCGCCAGGCAGCGCCGTGTTCACGCTGGTGGTGACGGTCGACCCGAGCCTCGCCGCCGGCACGGTGATCACCAACACCGCCACCGTCAGCTCGACGACCCCCGACCCCGACCCTGGCAACGAGAGCGGCAGCGTCGATACCACCGTCGCCGCCCAGCCGCCTGGCGTGACCCTGACCAAGGCCGATTCGCCCGACCCGGTGGTGGCCGGCCAGGACCTCACCTACAGCGTGGCGGCGGACAACCCGACCGGCAGCCCGCTCGACACCGCCACCCTGTCCGACCCCCTGCCGGCGGGCACCACCTTCGTCTCGCTCGCCGCGCCAGTCGGCTGGAGCTGCAGCACGCCCGCGGTCGGCGCCGGCGGCACCGTCTCCTGCACCGCCACGCCCTTCGCCCCTGGAGTGGCAATGTTCACGCTGGTGGTGCGCGTCGCTCCCAACGTTGCCAATGGCACCAGCCTGGCAAACACGGCGACGCTCGCGGTGACCGACTTCGGCCGCGACCGCACCTTCACTGGCACGGCGACGACCGCGGTGCAGTCGCCGCCCCTGCTCTCCGCCAGCAAGACCGTGGCCGGCACCTTCCTGCCCGGCGGCGCCATCACCTACACGCTGGTGGTGACCAACAACGGCGGCGCCCCTCAGGGTGACAACCCCGGCCCCGAGCTCACCGACGTGCTGCCGGTCCAGCTCCACCTGGTGAGCGCCAACGCCACCAGCGGCACTGCCGTCGCCACCCTCGCCACCAACACGGTCACCTGGGACGGCGCCCTCGCGGGCGGCGCCACGGTGACCCTGACCATCCAGGCCACCATCGACCCCGTAGTCTCGCCGGGGACCAGCGTGAGCAACCAGGCGATCCTGCACTACGATGGCGACGTCGACGGCAGCAACGAGGCGTCGGCGCCGAGCGACGACCCGGCGCCGCCCGGCGCCGCCGACCCGACGACCTTCGTGGTCGGGCAGCAGTCGGTCGTCGAGATCCCGACCCTCGACGGGCGCGCCCTGGTGGCGCTCGCCACGCTGCTCGCCGCGCTCGCAGCTCTGGCCGTGAGGAGAGGATGAGCAACGACTCGCTGGTGGAAGTGGCGGGAGCCGGCCCGGCCGGGCTCACCGCCGCCATCACCGCCGCCCGCGCCGGCGCGCGGGTGGTGGTCTACGAGCGCGCCGCGCACGTGGGGAGCCGCTTCCACGGCGACTTCCAGGGCCTCGAGAACTGGACCACCAACGGCGACGTCCTCGACGAGATCGCCACCCTCGGCGTGGCGCCCAGCTTCCCGGCGGCGCCCTTCCACGAGCAGGTGTGCATCGGGCCCGACGGCGGGGAGTACATGGTGCGGGCGCAGACGCCGGCGCCCTTCTACTACCTGGTGCGCCGTGGCCCCGGCGAGGGCACGCTCGATCGCGCCCTGCGCGCGCAGGCCGAGGCGGCGGGAGTGGAGATCCGCTTCGGCCAGGAGGTGGCAGCGCTGCCGCGCGGCGGCATCCTCAGCCACGGGCCGCGCCGGGGCGATGCGGTGGCGGTCGGCTACGTCTTCGACACCGACATGGCCGACGGCTCGTGGGCGGCCCTCGGCCTCGACGTGGCACCCGGCGGCTACGCCTACCTGCTGGTGCAGGGCGGCTTCGGCACGCTCTCGGTCTGTCTCTTCTCGCGCTTTCGTGAGCTCAAGGCCTTCCTCGAACGGGCGCGACAGCTCTTCGTCCGCCACGCCGGCCTGCGCATGAAGAACCCGCGCCCCTTCGGCGGTGCCGGCACCCTGGCGATCCCAAGGACGGCGGCGCGCGACGGCGTGCTGCTGGCGGGGGAGGCGGCCGGCTTCCAGGACCCGCTCTGGGGTTTTGGCATCCGCCACGCCATGCGCTCCGGCCATCTCGCCGCCCGCGCGCTCGTCGGCGGCGTGCCCGAGACGTACGAGGAGGCCTGGCGTCAGCGCATCGCCACCGCCATGCGCGCCGCGGCGGTGATGCGCTGGTTCTACTCGCGGCTGGGCAACCGCGGCTACCGTCGCCTCTGCCAGTGGCTCTCCGAGGTGGAGGATCCGCGCGCGGCGCTGCGCTGGCTCTACGCGCCCGCCTGGTGGAAGCAGGCCCTCTACCCCGTGCTCGGCCGGCCGCTGCTCGGCCGACCATTGCTCTCCGGCGGCGCGCCGGAGCTCGTCGCCCCGAGCCGCGCTAGCTCGCCCTAACGCAGGGTGGCGAAGGTCGCCGCCGTCATCAGCAGACTGATGGCGACGATCGTCCAGCGCAGCACCATGCGCGGCAACCGCTGCGCCAGCCAGGCGCCGGCCCAGCCGCCGGCGATGGCGCCGAGGGCCATCGCTCCGGCGGTGCTCCACAGCACCACTCCCGCGAGGCCGAGGTAGACCACCGCCGCACCGTTGATGGCGGCCGCGAAGAGGTTCTTGAGCCCGTTGGCCTGCCCGAGGTCGCGCACGCCCGAGAGGCCGAGCGAGGCGAGCATGAGGATGCCGATGCCGGCACCGAAGTAGCCGCCGTAGACGGCGATGGCGAGCTGCACGAGGTAGGCGGCGACCAGCGACCGCCGGCCCACGGCCGGTGGCGCGGCGGCATCCGGCCGCCGCTGCAGCCGCAGGGTCTGCCCGGCGAAGAGCAGCGTCGAGCCGAGCACCAGCCAGGGAGCGACGCCGGCGAAGATGCTCGACGGCAGCACCACGAGGAGCGCCGCGCCGATGGCGCCGCCGATCATCGATGGCAGCAACAGCCAGAACCAGGCGGGCCGCGCCTGACGCAGAGAGCGCTGGAAGCCCCAGGCGCCGGCGAGGCTGCCGGGCCACATGCCCACCGTCGAGGTGGCGTTGGCCACCACCGGCGGCAGCCCCAGCCAGAGCAGTGCCGGGAACGACACGTTGGTACCGCCGCCGGCGATGGCATTGATGGCGCCGGCGACGAGGCTGGCGAGCATGGCGACCAGCATGGTGCGCCGGATCATCCCTCAAGTCGCTGCCGTCGGGGGTGTAAACTGGAGTGCATGCGCTCCACCTTCCGGCTGCCGCGCTGGCCCCTGGCCCTCGGTGTGCTCGCCGCGTTCCTGCTCGTCGCTTGCCAGCAGGCGGCGCCGGCGGCGGCGCCCCAGCAAAAACGGAAGAGCTTCGAGGACTCTGGTGAGTGGCACCCGGCCGCGGCGCCGGCGGCGGCTCCGGCGGCCAGCGGAGACGTCAACGCCCAGGCGCGGCAGGTGCAGCGGACCTGGGACAAGGCCCGCCAGGCGCCAAACGAGGCCGAAGCCCAGCGGCAGGCCAGCGAGGCGCTCAAGCAAACGCAGCAGATGGCAGACCAGCCGCCGCCGCACTGAGTGGCCGCCCCAACCCGTTTCTCGCCACGCCGTATTCCCTTCTTGAGGGGGATTAGCGCCGGTCCGGCGCTCTAACGATCGGATCTTCCAGCCATGCCGTCCGGCATGCCCTCCGGGGAACTCCAGGCCTTGCGTCCGTCTACTCCTAGACGGCGGGGCTTCATGGTGCCGGGGATCGGCAAGGTTCGCAGCACGGATGGCGAGGGATTGAGCGAGACCGTGGATCCGGCGGCGCCGCCCGCCAGGTACAGCCGCGTCTACGGCGGCGCCCTGCTGGCGGCCGGCGGGCTCGCCGCCATCGCCCTCCTCGGCTGGGTCGCCGGTCTGCCCCGGCTGGCCGACTTCCGCGCCGGCTGGGTGCCGATGGCGCCCAACACCGCCCTCTGTCTGCTGTTGCTGGCGGTCGCCGCCGCCCTCGCCGAACGGCCCTGGGGGCAGCGGCCGGCGATCGCCGCCGCCCTCGCCGCCGCGCTGCTGAGCGTCACCCGCGTCGTCGAATACCTGGCCCCCGTCGAGCTCGACGTCGACCGCTGGTTCTTTCGCTTCGCTGCAGGCAACGTTGGGCTGGCACCGGTGGGCCGCATGGCGCTGTTCACTGCCCTGGCGCTGGCGGCGTCGAGCGCCGCGGTCCTGCTGTTCGCCTGGCCGGGCCGCCGGCGCTGGTCCGAGGCGATGGCTGGGGTGCTCGGTGCGGCGGTGGCGCTCGAGGGGCTCGCCTTCACCATCGGCTACCTCCACAACGGTCCGCTCGACCGCGACGCGCAGGGGATCCCGATGGCGTTGCCGACGGCGATGGCGCTCACCGCCCTGGGAGGCGCCCTGGCACTGCGATCGGCCGTGGCCGGCGTCGAGAACCAGCGGCGGCTCGAGCTGGCGACCCGCCGCAGCGAGGACCTCTTC